>JADYZK010000482.1 GCA_020853175.1 Bacteroidales bacterium | reverse complement strand
TTATTGAAAACCATTGGAAAATACCTTTGATTCACTATTGTCAGAAAATCAAAATAAGGTTAAAGTTTTCTGGACACTTCCTTTTCGGCATAGCCTTCAATGATGTCACCAATTTTAATGTCGTTGAAACCATCAATATTCAAACCACATTCATAGCCTGTTGAAACCTCTTTCACATCATCTTTAAAACGTTTCAGCGAGCCTAAGCTACCGGTATGGATCACGATTCCATCACGAATCACACGTATTTTGGTATGGCGATTCACTTTGCCGTCCAACACCATACATCCGGCGATGGTACCCACTTTAGTGATCCTAAAGACCTCTCTGATTTCGATGTTGCAGGTGATCACTTCTTCAATCACGGGCGACAACATTCCTTCGATGGCTGATTTAATTTCTTCGATTGCAGTATAGATAATCGAATAAAGGCGAATATCAATCTCCTCAACCTCAGCAAGTTTACGCGCTTGCATGGTAGGACGAACTTGGAAGCCTAAAACAATGGCGTTTGAGGCTGATGCCAGCATGACATCCGATTCGGTGATTGCACCCACAGATTTGTGGATGACGTTTACTTGCACCTCGTTGGTTGAAAGTTTGAGTAGCGAATCAGAGAGTGCCTCCGATGAACCATCCACGTCAGCTTTCACGATCAGGTTGAGTTCTTTAAAGTCGCCGATCGCTATACGACGACCAATTTCGTCGAGGGTGATATGTTTTTGGGTTCTGAGACCTTGCTCACGCTGTAATTGTTGGCGGCGAGCGGCAACATTTTTCACTTCTTTTTCATCACTCATCACCACAAAAGTATCGCCAGCCTGAGGTGCGCCGTTCAAGCCGAGTAACAATGTTGGAGTGGAAGGTCCGGCTACTTTTATCAAAGTATTGCGCTCGTTAAACATAGCTTTCACCTTGCCATAAACAGAACCCGCCAAAACAATATCACCTTGTTTGAGCGACCCATCTTGGACAAGAATTTTGGCCACATAACCACGACCTTTGTCTAAAGAAGACTCCAGGACTGTTCCTCGAGCTGATTTTTTAGGATTGCCTTTAAGGTCAAGAATATCAGCTTCGAGGAGCACTTTTTCGAGCAACGACTCGATTCCTATTCCAGATTTAGCCGAAACTTCCTGACTTTGATATTTACCGCCCCAGTCTTCAACAAGGATGTTCATGTTGGCCAACTGTTCACGAATTTTTTCAGCGTTGGCGGTAGGTTTGTCAATTTTATTGAAAGCAAAAACGATAGGAACACCGGCTGCTTGTGCATGATTAATGGCCTCTTTTGTTTGTGGCATCACGCTGTCGTCGGCAGCAATCACAATGATAGCCACATCGGTAACTTTCGCACCGCGGGCACGCATGGCCGTAAAGGCTTCGTGACCGGGAGTATCAAGGAAAGTGATTTTTCTTCCACTTTCACCATAAACTTCGTAAGCACCCACGTGCTGCGTTATACCTCCGGCCTCGCCTGCCACCACATTTGATTTGCGGATAAAGTCCAAAAGCAATGTTTTACCATGATCCACGTGACCCATTACGGTAACGATAGGTGCACGTTCGACACGGTCTTCGGGTAGGTCAATTTCTTCGATATGAGCCAACGAATCTTGTAACTCATGGCTGATAAATTCCACATTAAAGCCAAACTCTTCGGCAACAAGTGATAAGGTTTCCGCATCGAGGCGTTGGTTGATCGAAACCGCCATACCCAGACTCATACAGGTAGAAATAACCTTAATTACCGGGACATTCATCATGGTAGCCAACTCATTAGCGGTAACAAATTCTGGTACCTTGAGCGTTGACGTTTCGTGCTCCTGCCTTGCCATTTCCTCGGCTTGGTTGTGCGTGTAAGCCTCGCGTTTTTGGCGTTTGTGTTTTGAGGTCTTCGATTTACCAAGTGGGGTGAGCCGCGCCAGCGTTTCACGAATTTGTTTTTGGATTTGTTCTTCCGTCAGCTCTACCTTTTCATCTCTTCGTGCAGGGGGCTGGAAAGGTTTTCCTTTTTTAGGATCGCGTGGTGGACCGGATGCTTGTCCGGCCGGGCGATTCTGTTGTCCATAAGGAGGACGTTGACCTTGCTGTTGACCTCCCTGTGCGGTGCCTTGACCTTGAGGTGCTTGGCCTGGTGCATTTGGGGTGGTAGGTGCCTGATCTTTATTTTTTATTCTCTTGCGTTTCTTTTTCTTCTGCGCTGCTGAAAGTTTGTCTTCCGATGAGGAAGCTACAGGCTTGGCTTTGTTTTTCCGTTCTTCGGGAAGTACAATTTTATCCAGAATTTTAACCCCTTCCAACTTACGCACTTCGGTACGCATGAAGTTGATGGGTCGGTTTTCCTCGTCATAAGTAATCACCGGAGCCGCAGGTTTGGCAGGTTCTTCGGGTACTTTTGTTTCTTTTACAGGAACAACCGGTGTAGGAGCTGGAGCCGGAGCAGCAGCAGGTGTTTCAGTAGCTTTGGTTTTGGGTGCAAACTTTTCTTTGGCCTTGCGGTCATCGTCTTCTTGCTTGCGTTGCGCCTTGGTTTTACGGTCGGGCTTGGTTTTAAGGTTCAGCGTGCTGAGATCAATATGTCCAAGGATTTTTAACTCGCCATCAGCAGCGGGCGCACCATCAGAAGGAACAACAGGAGTATAAGTAATTTCCTTTTTAATTTCTTTGGTAACTGCGGCAACAGGTTCAACAGCTTCAACCACAGGCTTTTCAGCTTCTGCTTTTAGAGGCGTGTCAACAACCGGCGGAACTTCTACCTCTGGCTTAGCCGCTTCTTCAATAGGTTGGGCTTTTACCTCTTCTTTAACCTCAGGAACAGGCTTTGTCTCCGGTTCCGGTTTTGATTCAGGTTCAGGCACCTTCTCAATCGAGGCCTCCACAACAGGAGTTGGCTGAGGCTTTTCAACTGGTTTTGGCTCTTCTGTGGGCTCAACTTGAGGTACTGGAGCGGGTTCAGCCGCTTTAGCTTTAGGTTTTTGGTCCACAAAAGCGTTTTTTTCAATCATATTCGTTTGAATATTTTTGAAAAGCACCTCATCCGGTTCATACTCCTCTTCTTCGATGTTTTCATTTCTGACCACATCATCAGCCGTGATGGTTTTTCGCCCGGAGTATTCAATTCCCAACTTTTGTGAAACTTCTTTCACATGTTTTTCTTTTTGATACTCCTTCACAAGCATGGTGTACATTTCAGGACTGAGCTTGGTGTTGGGATTGGGGTCAATCTGATGTCCCTTTTTAGAGAGGAACTCAACGATGGTACCTGTACCAACGTTAAACTCTCTGGCTGCTTTACTTAAACGAACTGTTGATGCGCCTTCGGACATAATCAGGATAAAGTTTTTAATTTTTGATAACAAAGTGCAAAAATATGGATTTTATTCAAACTCAGCTTTTAAGATTCTAATGACCTCTAAAATGGTTTCGATTTCGAGGTCGGTTCTTTTCTCCAGTTCTTCTACACTGAGTTCGAGAACGCTTTTAGCGGTATCGCATCCAATTGTTTTGAACTTTTCGATGATCCACTCATCAATTTCATCTGTAAACTCAATCAAATCAACGTCTTCCGAATCAACATCGGTATCGCGATACACGTCAATTTCGTAGCCGGTGAGCTTACCTGCCAGCTTAATGTTGAAACCGCCTTTACCAATAGCGAGACTTACTTGGTCGGGTTTCATAAACACTTCGGCCCGTTTATTTTCCTCGTCAAGATGGATGGATGAAATCTTAGCAGGACTTAGCGACCTATTGATGAATAGGTTGGAGTTTGTGGTATAATTAATGACATCAATATTTTCGTTGCGCAATTCACGAACAATGCCATGAATACGCGAACCTTTCATACCTACACAAGCACCAACAGGATCAATACGATCGTCATAGGATTCAACTGCAATTTTGGCCCTTTGACCGGGTTCGCGAACGATGCGTCGAATGGTGATCAGACCGTCAAACACCTCAGGCACTTCGGCTTCGATGAGGCGTTGTAAAAAGATTTCAGAAGTACGCGAAAGGATGATCTGTGGGTTGTTGTTGCGCATCTCTACCTTCAACACTACGGCCCTGAGGGTATCGCCTTTGCGATAGAAATCGGCAGGAATCTGTTCTTGTTTGGGCAACATCAGCTCGATGCCTTCGTCATCCAAAACAAGAATTTCGCGACGCCACACTTGATAAACTTCACCGGTGATGACCTCCCCTACTTTGTCTTTATATTTTTGATAAACATTGTCTTTTTCATACTCCAATATCTTGGAAACGAGACTTTGACGGATGGTTAAAATTTCGCGTCGGCCAAAGTCGCTGATGCTGATGGCTTCCGAAACCTCTTCGCCAACTTCAAAATCGGGCTCGATTTTAATGGCATCGGAGAGTGCAATTTGCGAAGTAGCGTCTTCAACGGCGCCATCATCAACAATTTCGCGGTTGTGCCAAATTTCCAAATCACCCTTGTCAATGTTTACAATGATGTCGAAATTTTCGTCGGAGCCATATTTTTTCACCAACATAGAACGAAACACATCTTCAAGGATACGCATCATCCGCTCACGGTCAATGTTTTTAAACTCTTTAAACTCCGAAAAACTTTCTACTAAGTTTATACTGTCCATCTGGAATATAATGTGTTGATTAATTGAAACTTATTACAGGCCAGGCTTCCTTGATGTCGTCGTAGGCGATGGTCATGGTACCGGCGGTGGTTTGTTCTTTTATTTTTTTTCGTTTTTTTTCTATGATAAGCTCAATGTTGAGGTTTTTGGCGTCTGCGGCAAGTATTTTTCCGTGCAGATGGCTGCCGTCATTCATCTCGAAACGAATTTCACGTCCAATATTTTTCACAAATTGCCGTACCAACGTCAGCGGATGGTCTAAGCCAGAGGAGGAAACCCTGAGTTCATAATCTTCTTCATCGCGATTGAGTTTGCTTTCGATGTGTCGGCTCACTTCAACGCAATGTTCAATGGTTAATGCGGTGTCGGAATCTAAAAAAACGAGAATTAAGTCGTCATTTTTGATGGCAACATCAACTAAAAAACGATCACTGCCTTCCAGCAATTCGTTTACCCATTCTTTAACTAACTCTTTATCAATCATTTATAAAATTTTTTATAAAGAAAAAGGGGACTTTTGCCCCCTCAGCTCTCATTATCTCCCCGCAAAAACCTTGCAAAGATATAAAAATTTACCAAAAGCGTTACTGCTTTTTTCTGTGGTTCTCGTCCAATGATTTTTCAATCAGTTGATTGAGCCAAAGCCAAAAGCAATAAACAAAAAAACCTGCTACTAAAACGTATCAGGTTTTAAATGTTGTCCAACCAGGATTCGAACCTAGACAGGCAGAACCAAAATCTGCAGTGCTACCATTACACCATTGGACAATGTTTCACTTGTTGAAACGGGCTGCAAAAATAGAAAAAGAATTTTAAATCCTGCAAGCTCAAATCATTTTTTTCAAAACTATTTTTTACAGTTGCCCTGTCGTGCCTCTTTAGCGTTGCTGCCAGCGCAGAAACAGTAAAAAAGGGCCTGAGATTTTTATTTTGATAATTGGCTTTTTGAATTTATCTTTGAGGAATTGATTTTGCCCCCTCATCTTATTCAAAAAGATTAACAGCGGAAGATCATTGTTTTTTTATTTGACAAAAACGAGTTACTATGAAGTATCTGAAGCCATTTTTGCTGTTTGCAACGGTTTTAATGTTGTCATTTGGAATCATCTATTTATCAGGAAAAAAGGTAAAAGATGCTGAAAAAGAAGTACATGAAGAACTCGTAAACCAATTAACCGCTTTTTTAAGCTCTTTTGATCAGCAATTTTATATTTCATCTCTACAACCTAAATACAGCAACCGTGTTTATGCGCGCTTTATGAAGCAGTTGGGTCAGTACGAACGCAGTCATCCGGGTTCGCGTCTTTTCAGCATCACCATTCAGAACGGACAACCGATCATTGTGCTTTCCAGTAACAGCAATCAAGGCTACATGGTAGGCGATGTGTATCCGCTCCCAGAAGAAATTACTGACAGCGTTTTTTATCATGAATCACCCATAGTGCTAAAAAACAGCACCGAGCATGGAAAAGCAATATACAAGGTATTGTTGCCTTTGCAGGGCAGAGAGGAAACCATCAGTCGCCAAGTGGTTGTAATGGAACACGATAGCAAGATGATTGACCAGCATCTCGATGCAGTTAGAAACGAAACCATCGTTAATTTTGCGCTCTTCCTTATTTTCGCCATTCTTGTGATAGGCATGCTCGTTTGGCGCGGCAAGCAGTCGTTTATCACCAGAAGCAAATTTAA
>JADYZK010000481.1 GCA_020853175.1 Bacteroidales bacterium | reverse complement strand
TTAATAAGATTGTGCGCGGAGAGGGGGGGATTCGAACCCCCGGTACCCGGTAAGAGTACGACAGTTTAGCAAACTGTTGGTTTCAGCCACTCACCCACCTCTCCAAAAAACGTTCATCTTGATTGTTAGTGAAGAAAAACCCAATTGACAATCAATTTATTTAGTCGGGGCAGCAGGATTCGAACCTGCGACCCCCTGCTCCCAAAGCAGGTGCGCTAGCCGGGCTGCGCTATGCCCCGAATTTTTTGAAATGTGTTGAAGAACGTTATTCCTTTGTAAGGAGGTGCAAAATTAGCCTTTTTGTCCATTCGTACAAACTTTTTAAAATAATTTTTTTTAACTCATTTAAGAGGCGATGATAAACTTCATCGCGAAAGCAAAGCAGCTTTTTAAAGTGTTTTTTAAATCATCGAATTGTTAATTTTATCCAATTCGTGTTTCGGCAACTTGAGTTTGGTTAAATTTGCACCCTCTATGAAGCAAAAAAAAATTCTAACCCTTGCATTGGTTGTCTTATTGATCGTTTTGGGGTACTTCTTAACTTCTCTTGCGTTTCCTAAAAATGTAAACCGCTATCCTTTTTTGGTGGTTTTGTTTCTTTTTGAGATTTACGTTTGGGGTTTATTCAAAAAAAAGGTTTTTACATACAGTCGTTTAGTGAAAATTCTAACTGCAGCAGTCTATTGGCTTCCTATGGTGATGTTGCTCGTGGCTGTGGCGGTGATGGTTTTTATTGAAGGAAAACAATGGATAACCTGGGTGCGTAACCTTACTTTTGGTGTGATCTTTTCCTTTTTTGTTGCTAAACTTTTCATGGCGCTGGTGTTGGGATTTACAGATTTTGTAAGGATAGTTGAAAACGTCATCCGTCGTTTGAAGCCAAAGGCACATGAACATCATTTGGAAAAACAATCTGGAATTCCAAGGAGAAAGTTTCTTGAAAACTTTGCGCTTCTTACCGGTGGGGTGGTACTCAGTTCGATGTTCATGGGAATGTTTAAATGGGTGCACGATTTTAGTTTCAAACGCATTCAAGTTCAATTGTTAGGCCTTTCGCCAGCTTTTGATGGGTATAATGTGGTTCAAATTTCTGATATGCACCTCGGCAGCTGGTCAACTACTGAGCATGTTGAGCAGGCTGTGGAACAAATCAATGCACTTCAACCCGATTTAGTTGTCTTTACGGGCGATCTCGTGAACTACACTACCGATGAAGCTTATCGCTTTAAAGAAATCCTTAGTGGCTTAACTGCTGTTGATGGCGTAATTGCCATTCTCGGAAATCATGATTATGGCGATTATATCAATTGGGACAGTCCTGCCGAAAAGAAGAAAAATATGGAAGACTTGTATGGTTTTTATCATCAAATAGGATGGAAGCTGTTACGCAATGACCATTTGATTCTTGAGCGTGACCAGGAAAAGTTAGCCATCATTGGTGTAGAAAACTGGAGCCACAACGAGCGTTTCCCGCGATATGGCAACATTCAAAAAGCCCGAAAAGGAATTGGCAAAGTGTCGGCCAGCATTTTATTGTCGCACGATCCAAGTCATTGGGATGCTGTAATTTTGAAAGACCATACTGACATTCAGCTTACACTTTCGGGTCATACGCACGGATTTCAATTTGGAATTGAGATACCGGGTATTAAATGGAGCCCGGCGCAATACATCTATAAGCAATGGGCCGGTTTGTATCGCAATGAGGAAACCCAACAACAATTGTATGTCAATCGTGGACTGGGTTCCATCGGATATCCCGGACGAATTGGAATTTTACCGGAAATCACTATTTTTACGCTAAAATCATAAAATTATGAAAACCATTTTACGCATTTGCTTCATCGCAACTATGTCGGTTTTGATGTTTGGTGGGCTTCATTTAACTGCCCAAAATCAGTCTAAAACTACCGTCAAACCAAAAAATATCATCTTCATGATTGGCGATGGCATGGGCCTTGCCGAAGTTCAAGCAGCACAGCATCGTGCCACTCAGCCCCTCAATATGTTCACTTCCAAGCATATTGGACTGATTACTACCCATTCATTTGACGATGAGATCACCGACTCGGGTGCCGGTGGAACAGCGTTAGCAACAGGTAAAAAAACAAGAAACCGTATGATTGGCATGACTGCTGACAGTGTTGCCTTTCCCAGCCTTTTAGAGGTCTTTGCTGCCGAAGGCAAATCAACTGGGGTGGCCGTCAGTTGCGCTGTAACGCACGCCACACCGGCCAGTTTTGTTGCAAAGGTAAACAGCCGATATTTGTATGAAGATATTGCCCTTCAATACTTACAATCACCTATTGATGTAGTTATTGGTGGTGGTTTGAAGGATTTTAATAAAAGAAAAGATGGTCGTACTTTAACGGATGAAATGCAAGAAAAAGGCTTTCATTACGCCAACGTGATTCCTGATAAGCCCATTCACAATGCTTCAAAACTATTGATTTTGACCGACAGCAGTCATCCGAAAAGTGTATTGATGGGGAGAGGCGACCACCTGATAAAAGCAACAAAATTGGCCATTGAAACGCTGAATCAAAATCCCAATGGTTTTTTTCTTATGGTTGAAGGCTCGCAAATTGACTTTGGAGGCCATGACAACAATATAGATTATATTGTTTCAGAGGTTTTTGATTTTGATGCAGCGGTTGGAGTGGCGCTGGAGTTTATTAAAAACAACCCCGAAACACTGCTTATCATCACGGCCGACCATGAAACGGGTGGATTAAGTTTTCCGGGTAGCGCTGTTAAAGGCACTTTGAGATCGGCCTTTTCAACAACTGACCATTCGGGAATAATGGTTCCTGTTTATGCTTTTGGTGCTGGTGCCGAAACCTTCACCGGAGTGTATGACAACACCGAAATATTCTCTAAGATACTTTCGCTCACGGGGCTGAAGGTGAAATAACGATTTTAACCTCAATCTGATCAGGGCAAAAAAAATGCTTTTATTGAAGAATCAATAAAAGCATTTTTTGTTGATGCAAATACATATACGTCACTATGTGCTATTCATCTATGTATTTAATGAAACAACTATTTGACCTGATAAAAACATCTTTTCGGTGAGTAAATCAAATCACTATCCTTCAGTTGTTTGATGATTTTTTCTGCTTCTTTTTTATCTATGCCTGCGGCATCAGCAATTTCACCCGGTTTCATGGGTTCCTTTTTTGCTTGCATGGCCTGAAGTACTTTTTCTTTTATTTCCATTATTCATCGTTTAAAGTGTGAACAACCAACCCTGATCTAAGCTTTGGTTCAAACCAAGTTGTTTTGGGTGGCATAATATTTCCGGTGTCGGCGATATGAATAAGTTGATCCATTGAAACCGGATAAAGTGCAAAAGCAACAGCCATTTCACCACTATCAACGCGTCTTTCTAACTCACCTAACCCTCTAATACCACCAATAAAGTCAATCCTTTTCGATCGTCTGAGGTCTTCAATTCCCAGGATGGGTTCCAAAACTTGATGGGTTAAAATGGTAACATCCAAAACACCAATCGGGTCTTGATCGTCATAAGTGCCTTCTTTTGCATTTAAAACATACCATTCGCCATCAAGGTACATCGAAAACTCGTGTAATTTGCCGGGTTTGTGAATGGTCTTTCCACGCTGAGTAACAACAAATCCATCGGCAAGACGATCTAAAAATTCTTTTTTGGAATGTCCGTTGAGGTCTTTAACCACACGGTTGTAGTCAATGATCGTGAGCTGATTGTCGGGAAAATGAACTGCCAAAAAGAAATTATACTCCTCATCGCCATGATGATTTGGGTTGGTTAGTCTTTTTTCTTTGCCCACGAGTGCAGCTGCGGCAGTGCGATGGTGTCCATCGGCAACATAAGTGGCTGGTATTTTCGCGAAGATTTGGGTAATGCGTTCTATTTTTTGAGGATCGCTAATCACCCAAAAATGATGCCCAAAACCATCATCGGAAATGAAGTCATAAACAGCTTTTTCGCTGCTTACTATGCCTTCAACGATACGATCTAACTCGCTATGAGCAGGATAAGTAAAAAACACTGGTTCCATGTTGGCATCGGTAATGCGCACATGCTTCATGCGGTCTTCTTCCTTGTCGGGGCGTGTCAATTCATGTTTTTTGATCACATTGTTCATGTAATCTTCAACAGCGGCGCAGCCCACAATGCCATATTGGGTTTTTCCCGACATGGTTTGTGCATAGATATAAAGGTTGGCGGTGCCGTCTTGAATCAGCCATTCTTTTTGTTTGAACATTTCAAGATTTTCCTTTGCCTTGTCATAAACCTCTTGAGCGTAATGATCAACCTCTTTTGGAAGGTCAATTTCGGGTTTGATGACGTGTAAAAGGCTGTAAGGATTTCCTTCGGCTTCGAGGCGTGCTTCGTCCGAATCGAGCACATCATACGGGCGCGAAGCCAATTCTTTTACTATTGAAACAGGTGGACGCCACCCTTTAAAAGCTTTTAAAATTGCCATATTTTTTTAATATTGAGGGTTAAATCACTCTCTTTTTGACGCTTTTGAGAAAGGCGAAGCTTACCAATTTTTTGAAGGAAATAAATCTTCATCCAACTGATCGTGCTGCGCATTGCTTCCTTTTTGCAACGAAGTGATGAGTGCTCCAAGCATTTTGGTCATTTCCATCAATTGATTTCTTGATTCATCTTCTTCAACGTCAATGATATAACCGTGTTTGTATGCAATCGTGGTATAAACCAAACAACTTCTAATGGCACTTTTTGCTTCTTTCAGGTAAAGGATAAACTGCACTTTCTCGCGCGCCGAACCCTCAGCAATGCGGAGGGCAATTTGTCGGGCCGATTCGCAAAATGCCGCCGACAAAGCATTGTCGGCGGATTCTGGAAATTGTTGATTCATTTTTTGCACCCATAGGATATAATCAAGGGCTTTGTGGTAGATTCTCAAGTCTTCAAACCGAAAAAAAGTCAGGTGTTTGCTGTTGAGTTCATTTGCATCATAAGTCATTATTCGTCAAATGTTAAGTGAAAAGTTGGTTTGCTAGTTAACCTTAAATGTTACATCATTATGATTGAAAAATGCAATAATTTGTTGTGCAGCGGCAACACCTGCATTGATATTGGCTTCAGCAGTTTGAGCACCCATTTTTTTAGGACTGAAGAAGCATTTATCAGCAAAAGGTTCTAAGGCTTGCTTGCAATCGGGTGCCACGTCAGATACATAACTGAAATCTTTGCGTTCAGCCAAAATCTTTTGCAACCCTTCTTCGCAAATAACCTCTTTACGGGCTGTGTTGATCAGCATCGCACCTACGGGCATTTTTGATAACAAATCAAAATTGATTGATTTTTTGGTTTTATCATTGGCAGGGATGTGCAACGAAACAAATTGGCAGGTGCTGTACAATTCTTCAACAGTTGAAACTGCCACAATACCATCTTTTTCAATAGCTTCTTTTGAAACAAATGGATCAAAAGCATACACTTCCATTCCAAATCCTTTGGCAATGCGGGCTACATGCTTTCCAACATTTCCATATGCATGAATACCGATCTTTTTCCCCATCAATTCGGTTCCGGAGCTGCCGTTGAAATGGTTTCTGATTTGATAAACCATCATGCCAAATGCCAATTCGGCTACAGCATTGCTGTTTTGGCCGGGAGTATTCATCACCACCACGTTGTGTGCGGTTGCGGCGGTCAGGTCAACATTGTCATAACCTGCACCGGCTCTAACCACAATTTTCAATTTTGGGGCATTGTCAAGCACAGCTTTGTCAATGATGTCACTGCGTATGATAACTGCTTCTACCTCAGGCATAGCTTGGATAAGTGCTTGCTGATCAGGATACTTTTCTAAAAATTGACACTCAAAACCGGCACCTGTAATAAGGTTTCTGATTTGATCTGAAGCTGTTTTTGCAAAAGGTTTATCTGTTGCAACCAGTACTTTTTTCATATCTATTCTGTTTTTAGGTGTTCTTTATTTTTTTGACGCTTCAAATTCTTTCATCACTGCAACCAATGCTTCAACGCTTTCATAAGGTAGGGCGTTGTAAAGTGAAGCTCTGAAACCGCCGGCTGAACGATGACCTTTTAGGCCTATCATTCCCTTTTCGGTGGCAAAATCGTTGAATTCTTTTTCTAAACCCTCATTTCCTTCGGTCATAATGAAACAAACATTCATTCGTGAACGATCTTCCGGAAGAGGAACAGTAGTTTGGAACAAACTGTTGCGGTCAATTTCGCTGTAAAGGAGGTTTGATTTACGGATGTTTATTTTTTCCATTTCGGCAACACCACCCATTTGTTTGATCCATTTCAAAGTTTGCAGGGCAGCAAAAATGGGCACTACCGGAGGAGTGTTAAACATGGATTCTTTGCTAATGTGCGTGCTGTACTTTAACATGGTTGGAATAGTTCTTTCCACTTTTCCGAGGATAGAATCTTTCACAATGGCAAAAGTTACGCCGGCAGGGGCCAAATTCTTTTGTGCTCCACCATATATAATAGCATATTTTGTAACGTCAATCACACGACTGAAAATGTCAGATGACATGTCGGCAACCAAAGGCACGCCAACTTCCATATCATGCAAAATTTCAGTGCCATAAATGGTGTTGTTGGTAGTAATGTGGAAGTAGTCAGCATCAGCAGGCACTTTGAAACCTTTGGGGATGTAATTGAATTTTTTGTCTTCTGAACTGGCCACAACATCAACTTCACCAAACATTTTGGCTTCTTTAATGGCTTTTGTTGACCACTCGCCGGTGTTGAGGTAAGCGGCTTTTTTTCCTAATAAGTTGTATGGAACCATGCAAAACTGCAAGCTGGCGCCACCACCTACAAAAATCACTGAATAACCTTCCGGAATGTTTAATAATTCCTTAAAAAGGGCCACGGCTTCGTCAACAACGGCAACAAATTGTTTACTACGGTGAGAAATTTCCATGAGGGAAAGTCCGGTGCCTGAAAAATCTTTGAGGGCAGCAATGGTGTTCTCAACTGTAGATTCGGGCAGGATTGATGGACCTGCATAAAAATTATGCTTCTTCATAATAATTAGGGATTAATTTTGTTTGAATCAAAAAAAATTTATTTCCAGCAAAGATATGGTTTTATTGGATATTGTGAATCTTTTCACGCATTAATTATCTACTTTCGCAACCGTTATAAATAAGCTTTTCAATGCTCACAATGCCTCAACGGATAGATGCCTTTCGCCGACTGCGAGAGGTTTTAGTATCCTACCTTCAAAACGGAGAAAAAACTCAAATGAACCTCAACAGTGAGGAGCAAATTTTACATAACGCCATCAATTTGAGCCTTCAAGCCAATAAATGGTTTACGCGCGAAAGTGTTTTCATAGCCCTTCAAGGAATTCAAAAAATGCTTCAGTCTCCCTCTTTCGATCATTGGATTTCTAAATATGAACCACCTCAGCATTTTCAATCCCAAACCGTTGCGGTGATTATGGCTGGAAATATTCCTCTTGTGGGTTTTCATGATTTCTTGTCAGTGGTCATTAGCGGACACTCTTTTTTAGGGAAAACTTCCTCCGAAGATGCTTATCTGCTTCCGGCTTTGGCCGACATCCTTATCATTATTGAGCCTAAATTGGCGTCAAAAATCACTTTTACACAAGAGTTATTAAAAAGTTTTGATGCAGTAATTGCCACCGGCAGTGACAATACAGCAAGGTATTTCGATTTTTATTTTGGAAAATATCCAAGCATCATCCGAAAAAACAGAAACAGCATTGCTGTGCTTACCGGCTTGGAGTCGGATGCTGAATTAGAAGCCTTGGCAGATGACATTTTCCTTTTTTTTGGACTGGGATGCCGCAATGTTTCAAAAATATTTGTCCCCGAAAATTTCGATTTCGTGCGTTTGCTGGATCACTTTGCTCATTATGAGGAAGTGAAAAACCATTCAAAATACTTCAACAACTACGAATACAGCAAAGCGATATACTTGATCAATGCTGTGCCTCATTTCGATAATGGCTTTTTGTTGGTGAAAGCATCGCCCGATTATGCCAGTCGCGTGGCTGTTTTGCACTATGAAACATACAGCAATATAAAACAACTCGAACACCGACTGATGTTTGAGCATGATTCCATTCAATGTGTGGTAGCAAAACCCGGTTTGATTGAAAATAGTTTTGATTTTGGCAAAGCGCAATTTCCGGCAGTTGATGACTATGCCGATGGCGTGGATACCCTGTCGTTTTTGTTGCACTTGAACAAGTAAAAAATGCCTTATTCATCAGCTCTCAAAAGATGAATTTTGTAACATTTTCTTTTTTAGCGAAAAAAAGACGAAAAGTTTTGCTTCTTCCGTGGAAATTAGTAATTTTGCAGCCCTTAAAATCATAATAAAGACGAGGAAAGCGATGAAAAATGACATTCACCCCAAAGATTACAGATTGGTTGTATTCAAAGATATGTCAAACGATTACAGTTTTTTGACACGTTCAACAGTAAGAACAAAAGAAACTATCGTTTGGGAAGACGGAAATGAATACCCGATCGTGAAACTTGAGATTTCACATACCTCACATCCTTTCTACACAGGAAAGATGAAACTTGTAGATACAGCAGGTCGTGTTGATAAGTTCAAAAACAGGTACAAAAAACATTACGAAGTTCGTACCAAGTAGGTGCAACCTTGTTTCCATCAAAAAAGCTCTTATCTTTCAAAATGATAGGAGCTTTTTTGTTCATAACCCATTTATTTATTAACAATTCATAAGATTTTGGATCAATTTGTGTAGCGTTGTTTTTTAAGAAAAAAAAAGAATTATATTTGTTTCAAAGAAATTACCTGAACAAAAAAGAAAGCCATAACACGGTAACCCTATGAATTACATCCTATTTGACAGTTCTTCGCGCAGCAATTTGCTCCCTTTGACATTTACCCGCCCCGTAGCCGACATCAGGTTTGGAATCCTTACCATTCGCGAAAAGTGGGAGAGGTTCCTCAAAACCTCCACTTCAAGCCTTACCGAAGCTTACCTCACCCCTAAATTTCCCTTGATAAAGGCAGAAATCAATATGATGGTGAATGGTTCCATTTGTCCAAACACAGCTTTGATAAAAGAAATCAATCAACTCAAAGAAGGCCAGATGCTGATAAAAGATGATACCATTGTGGCCATGTGTCTCAATGCCGAATCATTAGAAAACTATGCCGAAAACGATCAAGAATTGGACGAGAAAGAAACAACAGTTGATTTCGTTAAAATTCAAAACACTTGGGATATCTTTCATTTGAACGATCAAGCCATAAAAGATGACTTTGAACTCCTAACTAAAGGAAGGAAATCAGCACCTATTTCGCCTACCAACAGATGTGTGAATCCTGAAAATATTTTTATTGAAGAAGGTGCTGTTGTTGAATTTTCGATTTTAAATGCTTCCACAGGCCCCATTTATGTTGGGAAAAATGCTGAAATTATGGAAGGTTCAAAAGTTCGCGGCTCCTTTGCTTTGTGCGATTTTGCTGTTTTGAAAATGGATGCTAAAATATACGGCCCCACCACCATTGGTCCTTACTCCAAAGTGGGTGGCGAAGTAAACCAATCGGTGATTTTTGGCTATACCAACAAAACCCATGATGGATTTCTTGGACATTCTGTGTTGGGTGAATGGTGTAACTTAGGTGCCGATACCAATACCTCAAACCTGAAAAATACTTATGAAGAAGTTAAACTTTGGTCTTATGCCGAAGATTGCTTCGTTCAAACCGGCCTCCAATTTTGTGGCACCATTATGGGCGATCATACCAAATGCGGCATCAATACCATGTTTAATACCGGAACCGTGATAGGTGTTTACTCCAATGTATATGGAGCTGGTTTTCAAAGGAATTTTGTTCCTTCTTTTTCTTGGGGAGGACCTCACGGATTAAGTGATTATGACATGAAGAAAGCTGTTAAAACAGCAGAAATCGTTTTCGCACGCCGAAATAAACCCTTCGACAAGAAAGAAAAAACTATTCTGTCGGAAATTTTTAGCCTAACCTACAAAAATAGAAGGGCCTAATCAAGATTACGGCACAGCATTTGAACTGTATATAATCAATCCGTTGATTACACTTACAAGCTGATTGAAAGTGTAGTTTTGAGGATTGATTATCTTTTTTTACGCCAAATTGTCACCTCTGCTGAATTAATGACTTACATGAATCAAAATAAAAAAACAATTAAACTACAAGTTTCAGAAATGATGGATTCCGAAGGGGAGTTTATCCCACTGCTTTCAACTGAAGAAGAAGAATTAATGAATGCCGAGGAGCTACCTGAAGAACTCGCAATCTTGCCTTTACGTAATGCTGTGCTGTTTCCCGGGGTGGTTTTTCCGATTACTGTTGGAAGGGACAAGTCCATTCGTTTGGTAAAGGAGGCTTACAAAAAAGAAAAGATTATCGGTGTTATTGCGCAACGCGATCCCTCCATCGAAGATCCTACTTCAGCTGATTTGCAAGAAGTTGGAACTGTTGCCCAGATTTTAAAAACACTGCAAATGCCCGATGGTAATACAACAGTGATTATTCAAGGTAAAAAACGTTTCAAACTGTTAGACATCACTCGCGAAGAACCCTATTTCTTAGGCAAAGTAGGTGCTTACGATAGCCTTGACGCGCTCCCAACCGATAAGCATTTCTATGCTTTGATTCAATCTATCAAGGATTTGTCTATACAAATCATCGAAAAGTCTCCCAACATTCCCAGCGAAGCCACCTTCGCCATCAACAATATCGAAAGTCCGGTTTTTTTGGTCAACTTTGTTTCGAGTAACCTCAATATTTCTGCTTCAGAAAAGCAGCAATTGCTCGAAATCACTGATATAAAAGAACGTGCCGGCAAGGTGCTTGGTATGATTACCAAAGAGCTTCAAATGCTGGATTTAAAAAACCAAATCCAAAGCAAAGTAAAAACCGATCTCGATAAGCAACAGCGTGATTATTTTCTTAATCAGCAGCTTAAAACCATTCAGGAAGAACTTGGAGGTACTGCTAACGAAACGGAAATTAATGAGTTAAAGGCAAAAGCCGCCAAAAAAAAGTGGGATAAAGACATTCAAAAAGTGTTTGATCGGGAGCTGGCAAAACTCTTGCGTATGCACCCTCAAGCCGCCGAATATGGGATTCAATTTAACTATTTGGATCATCTGGTTGAGTTGCCATGGAATGAATTTACTGTGGATAATTTCGATTTGGTCAATGCACAGAAAGTGCTGGATCGCGATCATTACGGATTAGACAAAGTGAAGGAGCGCATCATTGAGCATCTCGCCGTTTATAAGTTAAAGAATGACCTTAAAGCCCCCATTTTGTGTCTGGTAGGACCTCCAGGTGTGGGAAAAACCTCCCTCGGAAAGTCAATTGCCAAGGCCGTTGGACGCAAATATATTCGCATGTCGTTGGGTGGATTGCGCGATGAGGCTGAGCTTCGCGGCCATCGGAAAACATATATCGGCGCCATGCCCGGACGAATCATTCAAAACCTGAAGAAGGCGCAATCAGCCAATCCGGTTTTTGTGCTCGATGAAATTGACAAGGTGATTGGCAATAACATCAACGGCGATCCACAGGCAGCCTTGCTTGAAATCCTCGATCCGGAACAAAACAACAAATTCCATGACAATTTTTTGGAGGTAGATTACGACCTTTCCCGCATTATGTTTTTGGCTACAGCCAATAGTTTGAGTACCATTCATCCTGCTTTGAGAGACCGAATGGAAATCATTGACCTAAGCGGTTATTTGGTAGAAGAGAAGATGGAAATTGCTCGCAAACACCTCATACCTAAGCAAATAAGTGAGCATGGAATGAAAGCTTCTGACATCACTTTTTCAAAAAAAATTCTTCAACAAATCATTGAAGATTATACCCGAGAAGCCGGTGTGCGCTCCCTTGAACGCAATATTGCCAAGTTGATCCGCAACAAAGCCAAGCACATCGCCATGGAGCAGCAATACGATAAAAAATTGGTTCCCGAAGATCTCGAAAAGGTGTTAGGTGTGGGTATGGCCATCCGCAATTTTGAAATCAATCATGAAGTACCAGGCGTTGTTACCGGTTTGGCGTGGACACCCGTTGGCGGTGAGTTGCTTTTTATTGAGGTGAGCCTGAGCAAAGGAAAAGGTGATCTCAAACTCACCGGAAATTTAGGCGATGTGATGAAAGAATCGGCGGTGATTGCTTTTGCCTACTTGAAAGCCCATGCAGAGCAATTTGGAATTGATGTAGATGTATTTGAAACACGTAATGTCCACATTCACGTTCCGGAAGGCGCAACGCCAAAAGATGGACCATCAGCCGGTATTACCATGCTAACTGCTTTAGCATCAGCCTTTACCGGAAGGAAAGTTAAACCCGCCCTTGCCATGACAGGCGAAATCACACTTCGAGGAAAAGTACTTCCGGTAGGAGGGATAAAAGAAAAAATTCTTGCTGCAAAAAGAGGAAAGATCACTCAAATCATTCTTTCAAAGGAAAACAAACGCGATTTCATTGAAATAAAAGAAGAGTATATTAAAGGTGTTCAATTTCATTTTGTATCCAGCATGAGTGAGGCTATCGCGTTGGCACTTGACGAGATTGTTTTGACAAAGGAGATGAAAAATCAAAATTCATGAAGAAAATCCTGATTATTAACGGACATCCCGTTCAGGATACTTTCGTTGATAAGCTTACCAATGCCTACAGAGAAGGCGCAACATCCTCAGGTGCTACCATTCGTGAGTTGGTGTTGAAGAAACTTCATTTCGACATTAATTTTAGAGAAGGGTATCGTGGCGATCAACAGTTAGAGGCCGATTTGGTTCACGCTCAGGAACTTATTGCTTGGGCCGACCATTTGGTTTTTTTCTATCCCAACTGGTGGGGAACTTATCCGGCATTACTCAAAGGCTTTATTGATAGAACTTTTTTACCCGGATTTGCTTTCCGTTATCGCAAGGACAAAAGAACACCCGAAAAATTGTTAACAGGCAAAACCGCTCGTTTGGTCGTAACAATGGATACCCCAATTTGGTACTATTATTGGGTTCAGTGTGCGCCGGGACATCATTCCATGCGAAAAAATATTTTGCATTTTTGTGGGATACGACCTGTTAAAATCAATTCTTTTAGTCCATTGCGTGGCACTACCGAATCTAAAAAAGCGGCTTGGTTAAAAACGATGTTTATTAAAGGTAAGCAACTAAAATAAAAATATAATCCATTCATTTAAATTGTAATCATTTAGATATAAGCTGTTTATATGAAAAAATTGATGATTTCATTTTTCATACTTTTTATCAGCTCATGCACGAAAGTTGAGGTGCCTCAACAAGTTTTTAGATACAATGAATCGGCCGGAATCCTTACCCTCGATCCGGCTTTTGCGAAGGATCTTCCTCATATTTGGGCTTGTAACCAGTTGTACAACGGTTTAATTGAGTTGGACAGTGCGATGACCATCCATCCGGCCATTGCCAAAAGTTGGTCCATCTCTGATGACGGATTACACTATACGTTCGTGCTTCGCAACAATGTTTTGTTTCATCCGCACGAAGCCTTCTTGGGCAAGCAACGCAAGGTGGTAGCGCAAGACTTCGTGTACAGTTTTAACCGGCTGATTTCCGAACAAACGGCCTCGCCAGGGTCATGGATTTTCAATCTTGTTGATCGAAAAGATGGTGTCCTGAAGCTTGACGCACCCAATGACAGCTTGCTTATCATTCATCTGCAACGACCCTTTCCGGCCTTTTTGGGCTTGCTGGGAATGGCTTACGCTTCGGTTGTTCCTTACGAAGTGGTTCAAAAAGAAGGGGCTGAGTTTAGAAGAAATCCTATTGGGACAGGCCCATTCTTGTTTAAGAATTGGGAAGAAGGTGTTAGGCTAGTGATGCGCCGAAATCCAAATTATTTTCAAACCGACAACGGACAACCGCTGCCATTTCTTGAGGCTGTTTCAGTGGGTTTTTTAACCGATAAGCAAACGGCTTTCATGGAATTCATTAAAGGAAACCTTGAATTTATGTCGGGAATTGATGCGCGCTATAAAGATGAATTGCTAACCAAAAACGGTCATTTGAAGACCAAATATGAAGATAAAATACACCTCATTCGCGAGCCTTTTTTAAATACAGAGTATTTGGGCATCAAAACAGATAAAGATGCCTTTCCAAAACTGAGTTCAGAACAAAAGAAAGCCCTTCGCAAAGCTATTAATTATGGTATTGATAGAGACAAAATGCTCAAATACCTACGTAATAACATTGGCACAGCCGGTCATTCGGGGATGATTCCCAAAGGGTTGCCGGGCTATGACACCAGTGGTTCAATTGGTTACCACTTTGATCCGGTGGTAGCACGCCGCTACATGGAGGATTTTAATTTGCGTGGAACATCCATTACCATTTCAGTAACGGCTGAGTATGTTGATCTGGTAAAGTACATCCAATCGCAGTTGAACACCTTGGGTTTCGATGTAAAAGTGGAGGTGTTGCCCACGGCTACTTTACGTGAATTAAGGGCCAACGGCAAATTGGAAATTTTCCGATCGAGCTGGGTGGCCGATTATCCTGACGCAGAAAATTATCTCGCCTTGTTTTATGGCCCCAACAAATCGCCGGCAGGACCTAACTATACCCATTTTGATAAGTTCAATTTCGATAAGCTTTTTGAGGATAGTTATGCTATTACCGACATAGATAAGCGCGAAAAAATCTACCAAAGCTTAGATAGTCTTGTAATGGCAGAAGCCCCAGTTGTGGTGCTTTATTACGACGAAGTTCTGCGTTTTGTTCAGAACAGCGTCAAGGGTTTAACCGGAAATCCTACCGGTCAGCTCGATCTCAAACGGGTCCACATTGCCAATCAGAAATAATGTTATGCCTCCTTGGAGGCTATTGTTGATTTGTTTTAATCAGCAAGCAAAACAAAATCAACCTTTTCACGCACTCAACCAATGATTTTTTGTAATTTTGCAGCCATTTTTTAAGCTAAAATTTATGATAAATATAACGCTACCCGATAATTCGGTAAGGCAGTATGAAGCCGGAGTAACCTCCTTAGAGATCGCCAAAAGCATCAGTGAAGGTTTGGCACGCAATGTTTTGTCGGCAAAAGTTGACGGAGAAGTTTGGGACGCCACTCGTTCAATAAATAAAGATGCTAAAGTTCAGCTACTTACATGGAATGATTTGGAAGGCAAGGCTACAATGTGGCATTCGTCGGCTCATCTTATGGCCGAAGCGATTGAGCAGCTTTTTCCAGGAGTGAAATTTGGAATAGGACCTGATATTGAAAATGGCTTTTACTACGACATTGATTCAGGCGATCGGGTCATCGTTGAAGCTGACCTCGTGGACATTGAAAAGAAAATGTTAGCGTTAGCAAGGGAGAAACAAACTTATCAGCGCACAGAAGTTACTAAAGACCAAGCCCTTGAGTTTTTTAAGACCAAAGGAGACGAATACAAGTTGGAGCTTATCAGCGATTTAGCTGATGGAACCATTACCTTTTACAAAAGCGGAACCTTTACCGACTTGTGCCGTGGGCCACACCTGCCTGACACAGGTTTCATAAAGGCCGTCAAGCTCACAAGCATCGCGGGAGCCTATTGGCGTGGCGATGAGAAAAGGAAGCAGCTCACGCGTATTTATGGCATCACCTTTCCAAAAGCCAAGGAACTCGAAGAGTATTTGATCCTTTTAGAAGAAGCTAAAAAGCGCGATCATCGCAAGCTTGGAAAAGAACTAGAGTTGTTTACTTTTTCGCAAAAAGTAGGTGCCGGAT
>JADYZK010000480.1 GCA_020853175.1 Bacteroidales bacterium | reverse complement strand
TTAGTATTCCCATAGTTGGCTTCCTTCAACTTGGTTTTATTCGCCATTAATTCACTAGATTTGGGAAAACGGCGAATAAAACGCTAATAGTTACAGGCAAGCGTAAGAACGATCGTACTACTATCAACATTCACGACAAAATAGACAGTTTCGCTACAACTTGACACAGGCAGACCCGAAAGGTTTTAAAAAATTTCCCACCGTACATTTTAAAAAATAATTTCAGCCTACCCACATTGTCACATTTGCAAACCGCACCAAGCCGACACACAATCCACGTTTTGCAAAAGAGCCAATTTTACCTACCCTACCAACAAAACAAATTCATTTTTTTTTTTGTAAAAAACTTGTTGAATTAAAAAGTTTACTTATCTTTGCGAGTGAACACTAACTAACTTGTTTGGTTAGCCAATAAATAATATGGAAAAGTTTAGCGACAGACAAATTGAGATAATGGAAGCGGCAACAAACAGGATTTCAAAATTTGGAATTCAGAATTTGACCATTAAAACACTTGCCGAAGACATTGGTTTATCTGAACCTGCATTGTATCGCCATTTTAAAAGTAAGAATGATATTTTGCTTGGTTTGCTCAATTATTTCATTACGGGAATGAAAAACCGCCTCAATAACATTCCTGTAAATCCTGATGCAATGGCAGCAGATGAATTGAGAGCCATTTTCAATTCACAACTACAAACATTTACCAATAAACCGGCGATTGTCAGTGTGATTTTTGCAGAAAGTATTTTTCATTATGATGAAGGATTAAGTTATAAGGTTTCCGAGATAATGGACTTAATGCATCAATACGTCAATAAGAACATCGAAAAAGGGCAAAAAGACGGAACATACAACAAATTAATAGGTGCATCTACGCTTACCACCATTATACTTGGAGGAATGAGAATGACGGTTTTGAAATGGAAACTTTCGGGGCATAAGTCTAACCTGATAAAAGACGGTACAGCAGTTTTAGAGGGAATTTTAAAAATGATTGAAAAAAAATAATCAGATTATGAAAAAAGTAATTGTACTGGGAATGAGTGTTGTGCTTTTGTGGAGTTGTAATAATTCTGCTGAAAAATCAACAGCACATCAGGAAACCGAAAACCACGCAGAACATCATCACGATGAAAATTCAGAATCTATTGAACTCAACAATGGCGAAAAATGGCTTGTGAATGAAGAAATGAAACCCTTTGTATTGAAAGGCGAAGAATTGGTTAATGCCTATATTCAGGGCGGAAAGACGGATTATAAAACTCTTGCTGAACAACTAAAAAACCAAAACAGCCAACTCATAAAAAGTTGTACAATGGACGGGAAAAGCCACGATGAACTGCACAAATGGCTGCACCCGCACCTTGAAATAGTTAAGGCGTTAGAAAATGAAACAGATGTAACAAAAGTAAATGGATTTGTTTTGCAACTGCAATATTCTTATCAGCACTATCATCAGTATTTTAATTAGTCTAAATATATATTTGTATAAAATAAACAGAACGTAATGGTTGCTAATCAACACGTTTAAATAAATACATACCTTTGTAGTATGAAAAGATTATTGGCAATATTTTTTCTTTTTACCTTTCTGAGTGCAAATACGGCATTGGGAGAGGTACTGAAATTGCCAATGCTTGTACAACATTATCTGGAACATACCAGTGAGGAGAAAGATGTTACCATCTTCAAATTTTTAGTGCAGCATTATACAGAAGGGGAAAATCACGATTATCGGGAAAACCACAGCCACCACGACCAACTGCCGTTTAAGGCTATTGATGGTCACTTCTCGTCGGTTGTTTTCATTGCTGCATCGCCTTCTATTGTGATTTCTCACAACACTTTAGTTGTGACAGTTGTAAAATTACCTGCTTACAGCCAGCAAAACTATTCAAACACATATCTGAACAGCATCTGGCAACCGCCACGCTTTAGTTAATCATTTTTTGAATGAACGATAGGCTTTTTACTATGCCTATCGCAATTGTACATTTCTCAAAACGATTAATTAAATGAATTATGCTGAATAAAATCATTGAGTTTTCAATAAAGAACAAACTCATCATTGGGCTGTTTGTACTTACCCTTATTGGTTACGGAATTTATGAAGTTAGAAAGCTTCCAATTGATGCCGTCCCCGATATAACAAACAACCAGGTGCAGGTAATTACGGTAGCTCCTGCATTGGGTGCTCCCGATGTGGAACGCCTCATTACTTTCCCTATCGAACAGGTCAACAACAACATTCCGGGACTGATAGAACTCCGCAGTTTTTCACGCTTTGGATTGTCCGTGGTAACGATTGTTTTTGAAGATGACATCGACATTTACTGGGCAAGACAACAGGTTTCTGAACGATTGCAACAGGCTCAGGAGCAAATCCCCAAAGGTGTTGGGACACCTGTCTTAGCACCCGTTACCACAGGATTGGGCGAAATTTATCAATACACCGTTCGCCCGAAAAAAGGTTACGAAGACCAATACAATGTGATGGAATTACGAACCATTCAGGACTGGATTGTCCGGAGGCAATTGTTGGATGTAAAAGGCGTAGCCGAAGTGAGCAGTTTTGGCGGATACCTCAAGCAATACGAAGTAGCGGTCATTCCCGAAAAACTGATGGCATACAATATTACCATTGGCGATGTATTCACTGCTTTGGAAACCAACAACCAAAATACGGGTGGCTCTTATATAGAAAAAGGCTCTACCATTTTATTTATCCGAAGCGAAGGATTAGTCGGCGGTATGGAAGATATTCGGAATATCGTCGTTAAAAATCTGCCCAACGGAATGCCATTATTAATTCGTGATGTAGGCGAAGTTCGTCTGGGGAGTGCTCCACGATACGGAGCAATGACGTATAATGGCGAGCAGGAAGTATCTGGAGCGGTAGTGATGATGCTGAAAGGCGAAAACAGCAACGAAGTCATCAAAAACATCAAAGAACGCATTACCCAGATCGAGAAAACACTGCCCGAAGGTGTTATGATTGATGCTTTTCTGGACCGTACCAAAATGGTAAACAATTCCATCAGTACCGTAACCACTAATCTGCTGGAGGGGGCTTTGATCGTGGTTTTTGTGTTGGTGTTGTTTCTGGGCAATTTTAGGGCAGGATTGCTCGTAGCTTCGGTCATTCCGTTGTCTATGTTGTTTGCGATAATCTTGATGAACACCTTTGGTGTGAGTGGTAACCTGATGAGCTTGGGAGCCTTGGATTTCGGATTGATTGTGGATGGAGCTGTGATTATCGTGGAAGCGGTTTTACACAAGCTATCCCACAGTAAAGTATTTAAAAATGTCAATAAACTTACACAGTCCGAAATGGACGAAGAGGTGAAAACTTCTGCATCGGGAATGATGAACGCAGCTGTTTTTGGACAGATTATCATCCTGATCGTTTATCTGCCCATTTTTACCCTGCGGGGCATTGAAGGAAAAATGTTTATGCCGATGGCACAGACCGTAGTTTTTGCTTTGCTCGGTGCTTTCCTGCTTTCACTCACTTATATTCCGATGATGAGTTCCCTGGTTTTGAGCAAAAAAATCTCGCACAAAACCACATTTTCGGATAGGATGATGAACCGTTTGGAACGTTTTTATCAAAAATACCTGACCAAAATATTACGTCGTCAAAAAATGGTTTTGGCAACTGTTTTAGGATTGTTTGCGGTTGCCGTTTTCATATTCACAAGATTAGGCGGAGAATTTATACCGGCATTGCCCGAGGGCGATTTTGCAGTGGACACCCGGGTTTTGCCGGGTAGTAATCTGAATACTTCGGTTGAAGCGGTCTCAAAAGCATCTGAAATTATCCTCGAAAAATTCCCGGAAGTGGAAAAAGTAGTCGGAAAAACAGGAAGCAGTGAAGTGCCAACCGATCCGATGGCGGTGGACGCATCAGATATGATGATTATTTTGAAACCACGCAAAGAATGGACTTCCGCTAAAACCTATACCGAACTGGAAGCTAAAATGTCCGCAGCCTTGGAAGCCTTGCCGGGCGTTTCTTTCGGTTTTCAATATCCTGTGAATATGCGTTTTAACGAACTGATGTCCGGAGCGAGGCAGGATGTGGTGGTGAAAATCTTTGGTGAGGATTTGGATACACTGGCAACTTATGCAGCTCAATTGGGGAGATTAAGTAATTCAGTAGAAGGCAGTGAGGCGGTTTATGTAGAATCCATAACCGGAATGCCCCAAATAGTGATTGATTACAATCGCACTACTATTGCACAATACGGTTTGAACATCAGCGATATTAACCGGGTGGTTAATGCCGCTTTTGCCGGAGAAAGCAGCGGAATGGTTTACGAAGGCGAAAGACGTTTTGATTTGGTGGTGCGTTTGGCGGGCGAAAAACGGAAAAATTTAGAAGATGTCCGGCAACTATTGATTACTACCCCACAAGGGGCACAAATTCCGTTGAATACTGTTGCCAATGTGGACATTGTGGAGGGACCCAACCAAATCCAACGGGATAATTCGCAACGCAGAATTATTGTAGGGTTTAATGTTCGGGGCAGAGATATTCAAAGCACAGTAAGTGAATTGCAGCAAAAGGTGGAAGAACAAATAAAACTGCCTCCGGGGTATTACATCACCTATGGCGGAGCTTTTGAGAATTTAGAAGCGGCAAAAG
This sequence comes from Bacteroidales bacterium, assembly GCA_020853175.1. Lineage (GTDB taxonomy): Bacteria > Bacteroidota > Bacteroidia > Bacteroidales > F082 > JALNZU01. The sequence continues at coordinate 13,482 of JADYZK010000480.1, read as the reverse complement.
ACCGGCTATATGTTGCCGTTCCGCTTGCTTTGGCACTTATTTTCCTGCTGCTATATTTTGCCTTTGGTTCGGTGAAGCAAGGTTTGCTCATTTACAGCACAATTCCACTTTCGGCCATCGGGGGGATTTTTGCGTTAGCCATCAGGGATATTTCATTCAGCGTCAGTGCCGGCATCGGTTTTATCGCATTATTTGGTGTGGCGGTGCTCAACGGAATTGTATTGATGGCAGAGTTTAACCGACTGAAGAAGCAAGGTTATACAAACCTGAAACGTATCGTGATGATGGGAACCAAAACCCGTTTGCGTCCCGTATTAATGACCGCATCGGTTGCTTCACTTGGATTTTTGCCTATGGCACTCAGCACAGGCGAAGGTGCCGAAGTGCAAAGACCATTAGCAACTGTAGTGATTGGCGGTTTATTGATTGCTACCTTTTTAACTTTATTTGTTTTACCCATTTTGTATATGCTTACGCACAGAAAAATAGCTGTCAATAAAAAACTGGTTGCGATGTTTGTGGTATTTTCTGTTTTTTCTTTTCAGGAAATAAACGCTCAAACACCCATCACACTACAACAAGCGATTGACACGGCTTTGGTCAATAATCTTTCGGTCAAAAATGAACGTTTGAGAAATGAATACCATCAAAAATTGATAAAATCGGGAACAGCAATTCCGGTAACGGATGTTTTTGGTGAATACGGACAAATCAATGGTATTTATAACGATACCCGGTTTGGGATTTTCCAAACGATCAGCTTTCCAACTGTTTATAAACGACAAAAAGAATTGCTGACCGAAGAGTGGAAAAGCAGCCTGTTGAGTACCGATGTTCAGGAAGCACAACTCAAAAAGCAGGTTTCACAGGTTTTCTATACGCTGGTTTACCTGCATCACAAAAGAGAGCTATTGCAAAAAACCGATACGCTGTTTGCAGAATTTTTGAACAAAGCTACCCTTCGTTTTAAAGCCGGAGAAAGTAATGTTCTGGAAAAAACAACTGCCGAAAACCAGCGTGGACAAATGGCATTGCAACTGTTGCAGTTGGAAAAAGACTGGGAGATTGTGCAGTTGCAGTTTCAACTTTTGCTGAATACGGAAAAAGATTTTGTTCCAATGGAAGATGCTTATTTAGGTATTCCATTTTTAGAAAATGACAGTTCTTTATTGACTTCGCATCCTGAAATACAGTTTTTGAAACAGCAACAACAGATAGCCAATGCTGTTACCAAATCAGAGCAATCAAAATTATTGCCTGACCTTTCTTTTGGATACAACCTGATGGGAATGCGTGGAATGGGACCGGACGATAAATTATACAATAGTACACCGCAGTTCCATTCGATACAAATTGGCTTGGGTATTCCAGTTTTTACGGGTAGTCAAAAAGCAAAAATCAATGCAGCAAAAATCAATGAAAATATCGCTGCCAATGAATACGAATGGAAGTTGAAAAACTTTGAAAATGCGTATCATTCTGCTTTTATGGAATATCAAAAATTTGAAGAAATGGTTCGTTATTTTGAAAGCACAGCCTTGAAAAACGCAGCAACCATTACTGAAACAGCCGAAAAGCAATTTCTGAACGGTGACATCAATTATTTGGAATGGGTGCTTTTAATCAATCAGGCGATCGGCATTCAAAGTGATTATATCGAAGCGGTAAAAAATCTGAATAATGCTCTTGCCGAACTTAATTTTTACAACAATCAATAAAATCCCGGAAAAATGAAAAATATAATTTTAATCATAAATATAGCACTGTTACTCACTTCCTGCAGAAATGACAACAAACAGAGCGATGCAGAAAATGAGCAGCCAACGCAGGAAGACACCCTTACGCTTACGGATGAACAGTACAAAAATGCGGCAATTGAAACAGCTAAGATTTTCACGTCCAATATTTCATCCGTACTCAAATTAAACGGAAAGATTGATGTACCGCCACAAAGTTTGGTTTCGGTTAGTGTTCCGTTGGGTGGTTATCTGAAATCAACAAAATTACTGCCCGGAATGCACATCCGCAAAGGAGACCCATTGGCAGTAATGGAAGACATACAGTATATACAGTTACAACAGGATTATTTAACCACAAAAGCCCAGTTGAGTTTAACCGAAAGCGAGTACAACCGCCAGAAAGAGCTGAACCAAAGCAAAGCCACGAGCGATAAAGTGTTTGAGCAAGCAAGAACGAACTATCAAACGCAGTTGGTTTTATTGAAATCGCTGGAAGAAAAACTGAAATTGATAGGCTTAAATCCGCAAAGAATAAGTACCGGTACCATTTCAAAAAGCATTAATATCTATTCACCTATATCGGGTTTTGTATCGGAAGTAAACGTTAATATTGGGAAATATGTAACCCCAAGTGATATACTCTTTGAGTTGGTAAACCCTAATGACATTCATTTGAACTTGACCGTTTTTGAAAAAGACATCAATAAACTTGCTGTGGGTCAAAAATTATTGGCGTACTCCAACAGCCATCCGCAGACGAAATATCCTTTGGAAGTCATTCTCATCAGCAAAAACATCTCCGGTCAGAATGCTGCTGAAGTGCATTGCCAGTTTGAGCAGTATGACAACGGCTTGCTTCCCGGAATGTTTATGAATGCCGAAATAGAGGTTTCTGCCCATAACGCTAATGTGCTTCCAGAAGAGGCGATTGTTCGATTTGAAAACAAACACTATGTTTTTGTGGAGAAAGGAAAACAAACTTTTGAAATGAAAGAAGTGCAAACCGGAAATGCTGAAAATAATCTTGTCGAAATCATCAATGCCGAGCAGTTTGATAATGAAAATATCGTGGTCAAAAATGCTTACACACTCTTAATGGCACTGAAAAATGAAAGTGAAGAATAAATTATTTCAAACAAAAAACTAAATTTTTCAATTATGAAAACAGATATCAAAATTCAATTTACTCTTATCCATCGAATTTTGCATTGGATAATGGCTTTTGCAATGCCTGTGTTATTTCTCACCGGTTTTCTTCGTATGAACTGGATGAATAAAAAACATATAATCGGTATCATCGAAAGTAAAACAGATTTATTAGACAAAGAACAGTCAATGGAAATTGCTAAAAGCATTCTTGAGCCTATGTGGCAATGGCACGAAGTATTTGCACACATTATGATATTTTCATTCCTTGCAAGAATAATTTATATGTTGGCAAAAGGCATTCGTTTTCCAAATCCGTTTCAGCGCAATCAACCGCTTAAAGAACGGTTACAGGGTTTTACTTATGTGTATTTTTATCTTTTTGTATTCATTTCTGCCGTTACGGGTATTTGTATCAGACAAGGATTTTTTCCACAATGGAAAGAAAATATTGAAGCTGTCCATAAATGGGGTGTTTATTGGTTTCCTATTTTTATTCTATTGCATTTTGTGGGAATTGTCATTGCTGAATTATCCAGTAAAAAAGGAGTCACCTCAAAAATGATTGGTGGGGATTAAAGAAAAAAACTATAGAAATAATGCAATACAATATTCCTCAAAACCTGACCGGGCTTTCGGATAAAGAACTGATAATCTCTCAGAATGATTTCGGCTTCAATCGGGCAGATAACGTGCAGAAAAGTACCTGGTACACGATGCTATTGGACATCCTGAAAGAGCCGATGCTACTTTTGCTCATTGCCGTGGCGATTATTTATGTGGTTGTGGGCAATCATTCCGAAGCAATTTTTATGTTGGGAGCGATTATAGCCGTTTCATGTATTTCGTTCTATCAGGATAATCGTAGTAAAAAGGCATTGGAAGCATTGGAAAAACTGAATGAACCGCTCAGTACCGTTATCCGAAACTCAAAAGTAATACAAATCCCTACTCACGAAATTGCCGTGGGCGACCTGTGCATTACCGAAGAAGGGAAGATGATCAATGCGGATGGTGAGATTGTGCACAGTAATGATTTTTCGGTCAATGAAGCATCGCTAACAGGAGAAAGCTTTTCGGTGTTCAAAAGTCAGGATACCGAAGACAGGAAAGTATATAGCGGTTCGTTGACGGTTTCTGGACTGGCAGTTTTTAAAGTGGAAAAAATCGGTGCGGAAACCAAGCTGGGAAAAATCGGACAATCCATTCAGAAGATCAAAGGAGAGCAATCACCCTTGCAAATCCAGATTACAAAATTTGTCAAATGGATGGCAATCATCGGCATTGTTGTTTTTTTATTAGTTTGGGCATACAGTTTTTGGCAATCAAGAGATATTATTGAAAGTTTGTTGGTCGGACTGACTTTGGCAATGTCCATTTTACCCGAAGAAATTCCTGTGGCTTTTACCACATTTATGGCATTGGGAGCGTGGAAATTAATGCGAGAAGGGGTTATCATCAAACGAAGCAGTGTGGTAGAAACATTGGGTAGTACCACGGTGATTTGCGCCGATAAAACAGGCACCATTACCGAAAACTCGATGCACTTGAAAGCCCTTTTTGATTATAAATCCAACAAGGTTTTTGACGAAGCTGATTTTAACTCACCCGAACTTTCAGAACTCATTGCGTTTGCGATGTGGAGTAGTGAACCTGTTCCGTTTGATCCGATGGAGAAAACGCTGCATCAGGTTTATGAACAAACTCAAGCCGATGACCAACGGAAGAACTTCCAAATGATACACGAATATCCCTTGGAAGGAAAACCACCGATGATGACCCATCTTTTTGAAAATGGATTGGGAGAGCGAATAATAGCCGCCAAAGGTGCTCCCGAAGCCATACTTGCCGTATCCAATCTCTCAGAAGGCGAAAAAGAAAAAATGCGTCAGCATATCAGCGATTTTGGCAAACAGGGCTATCGATTATTGGGTGTAGCCAAGTCAAATTTTGAAGGAACTGATTATCCCGAAAAACAACAGGATTTCAACTTTGAATTCTTAGGATTTACCGTGTTTTACGACCCACCAAAGAAAAATATTCAGCAAGTTTTTAAAAAGATTTACGATGCCGGAATTAAGGTAAAAGTCATTACGGGTGACAATGCCGACACCACCCTTGCCATTGCCCGACAAGCGGGAATTATCAATGAAACTCCTACCGTAAATGGAGCAGAAATTATCCACCATACAGAACCAGAATTGATTGAAATGACAAGAAAAACGACCTTGTTTACCCGAATGTTTCCAGAAGCTAAATTAAAAATAGTCAATGCTTTCAAAAAAGATGAAGAAGTTGTTGCTATGTTGGGCGATGGTGTAAACGATGCTCCTGCACTGAAAGCCGCTCATATTGGTGTTGCAATGGGAAGCAAAGGCACGGAAATAGCCAAAGCAGCAGCTTCATTAGTGATTACCAATGATGATTTGGACAAACTCATCACAGGAATTGCAGCAGGGAGACGAATTTATGCCAATATCAAAAAAGCCATTCAGTATATTATCTCCATTCATATTCCTATTATTCTGACCGTTTCGCTGCCTTTGTTTTTGGGGTGGATTTATCCGCATATTTTTACGCCGGTACACGTTATTTTTCTGGAATTGATTATGGGGCCAACCTGTTCCATTGTCTATGAAAATGAACCGATGGAGAAAAACACAATGCAACGAAAACCACGGAAAATGACCGAAACTTTCTTGAATTGGAAGGAATTAAGCATCAGCATTATTCAAGGTTTACTCATTACGGTAGGTGTATTGTTCGCATACCAATTGACCGTACAAAACGGAGGCAATGAAGTAACCACCAGAGCGATGGTTTTCACGACCTTGATTTTCGCCAATATCCTGCTAAGCTTGGTCAATCGTTCGTTTGTGTACAGTGTTTTTGACAGTTTTAAATACAAAAACAACTTATTCCCAATCGTTATCGGTGCAACTTTGATCCTGCTTCTTGCGATATTGTATATCCCGGTTTTTGCCAATTTCTTTCACGTTACCGGATTAAACATTCAGGAATTGGGAACTGCGTTTTTAATTGCAGCGACTTCTGTACTTTGGTTTGAGGTGTATAAGTGGATAAAAAGAAAGAGGTAAGGCATTTTTTTAAGAATAATAGTGCTCAATTAAAAAATAGTATTACCTTTGTGAGTGAATACTAACTAACAGATTTTAAAAACGTAAAATAGTATGGCAGCATTTGAAAAAGAAACTATATTCTCTTTAGAAGAGGCGATTGAATACACGGACGGTGGCGTGATCAGCAAACAGGTTACAAAAAGCAAAGCAGGAAATCTAACGCTTTTCTCGTTTGATAAAGAGCAAGGACTTTCGGAGCATAAAACCGCTTTTGATGCCATTGTTCAAATTTTGGACGGTGAAGCAGAAATAACCATCAATGGAAAATCCTTTTATTTGAGCAAAGGACAGTCTATTATTATGCCTGCAAACATTCCGCATTCACTGAAAGCCATCGAACGCTTTAAAATGCTATTGACGATGATCAAACAAGAATAATTCAGTCAAGTTCAATAAAACAAAAAAAATTTACCCAATGATGTTAGTGAATACTCGCAAACTATTCAGTGAGCCCATTTAAAAAACTGCAAATGAAAAGAATAATAGCATTAAACGTTTTGTTCCTCCCTGCCGTTCTTTTTGCCCAACAGCAATTGAGTTTGGAAGAAAGTTATAATTACGCTTTGAAGAACAATCCACTCCGAAATCAAGCAGATTGGCTAAAAGAAAAATCGGACGCTGAAATCAGTATTTTGGAGAAGGGAAAGCTCCCAAAATTGGACGTAAACGCACAGGCCACCTACCAGTCTGATGTGGTTCATTTTCCCGGTTCGCTCCCCAACATGTCCATTGTACCGCCCAATAAAGACCAGTACAGAGCTACGGTTGACGTATCCCAACTTATCTATAAAGGCGGTGCTATCCAAGCACAAACGAAACTAAAAGAAGCTGAATTACAAACCCTGCAACAGCAGGTTGAGGTGGGATTGTATGGATTGAAATATCAGGTAAACCAGTATTATTTCAATGTGTTGCTCAAACAAGAGCAGGCTAAATTATTGGAGCTGAAAAAGCAACAACTTCAGGAACGCTTGAACGAAGTCAAAGCTGCCGTGAAATATGGTGCGGCGTTAACGTCATCCGAGAAAATATTGGAAGCCGAGTTGCTCAAGCTGTCTCAAGAGCAAACCCAAGTGGATGCCGACCGAAAAAAGGCATTGGAACAGCTTTCACAATTGCTCCATCTGGATGTAGCCAAAGATTTAGTGCTGGAAAATCCTAACCTGACCGTTTATAAAAACGAAGAAAACCTCCGCCCGGAATTGAAATTGTTCGCCTTGCAAGAAAATCAATTGACCGTTTCCGAAGCTGCCATCGCCAAGGAGGTCTTCCCAATCGTTTCCGGTTTTGCACAGGCTGGCTACGGAAATCCCGGGCTGAATATGCTGGACAATTCGTTTCAGGATTTCTACATCGTCGGCATCAGGCTTAATTGGAACATCTTTGACTGGGGACAAAACAAACAGAAAAAAAACATCATTCGCTATAACAAAGAGATCGTTTCCACCGAGCGGGAAAATTTCCTGCTTCAAACCGTTATCAATGAGCAGGCGGCTTATAATGACATTATAAAGTACGAAGGTCTGTTACAAAAAGACGATGAAATCATCAACCTCCGTGAGGAAGTGTTAACCTCAGTAACGTCACAACTAAAGAACGGAACCATTCGCTCATCGGAATACATCATCGAACTCAACAACCTCTTTGAAGCCAAGATAGACAAACAATTGCACGAAATTCAGTTGAGCCTGTCCAAAGCAAACTATAACGTAATCGTCGGGAAATAATTAACGCAAACAATTAAAAAAATGAAACAATATCAATTCATAATCGGACTTCTGTTGATAGGATCTTTATACTCCTGTTCGCAGGAAGAAAAAGCAGACGGCTACGGGAATTTTGAAGCCACGCAAATAACGGTTTCGGCAGAAGCCAACGGCAAACTGAATTTTCTGAACGTTGAAGAGGGTCAGGAACTCAACGAAGCCGAGCAGGTAGGCCTGGTCGATACCTTGCAATTACATTTGACCAAAATGGAATTATTGGCTTCGCAAGCGACCATCAAATCCAGATCGGGAGTGATTTGGTCGCAAATGGATGTATTGCAGGAGGAACTGAAAAATGCGAAAATCGAACAAAATCGAATACACAATTTATTTGCCGAAAATGCGGCAACACAACAACAAGTGGATCAGGCAGACAGTCGTGTCCGGGTGTTAAATCGCCAAATCAGCAGTGCCGAAAGCCAGAATGCCCCGATTGTGAATGAAGTCAAAGCGATGGATGCAAAAATCGTATCGCTGAATGAACAGCTTACCAAAAGCAAAATCACGAATCCCATAAAAGGCACGGTTTTGACCAAATATGCCGAATCGGGAGAGATTGTGGCTTTCGGGAAACCCTTGTACAAAATTGCTGATTTAAGCCTGATGGAACTTCGGGTGTATGTATCGCAAACGCAAATTCCGGAACTAAGCATCGGCAAGGAAGTCCAAATAAAAATAGATGCGAAAGACGGAATGAAAACCTATCCCGGAACAGTAAGCTGGATTGCCTCGGAAGCGGAATTTACACCTAAAATCATCCAAACCAAAGAAGAACGGGTGAATTTGGTCTATGCTGTAAAGATTGCCGTAAAGAATGATGGCAGTTTAAAAATTGGAATGCCGGCAGAAATGTGGCTAACACAATAACGAATGGGAATTTTAGTAGAAAATATCAGTAAATCTTATAAAAACGTAGCGGCTGTCAAGGACATTTCCTTTGAAGTGAAACCCGGCGAACTCTATGGCTTAATCGGTCCGGACGGAGCGGGAAAAACAACGCTTTTTAGAATTCTGACCACCTTGTTAGTAGCTGATAAAGGACAAGCAAAAGTGGCAGGTTATGACGTAGTACAGGACTATAAGAACATCCGGCACTCGGTGGGTTATATGCCCGGCAGGTTTTCGCTGTATCAGGATCTGACCATTGAAGAAAACCTGAACTTTTTTGCCACCATTTTCGGAACAAGCATTGAGGAAAACTACGATTTGATAAAGGATGTTTACGAGCAGATAGAACCGTTTAAAAATCGCAGGGCAGGTAAATTATCGGGAGGGATGAAACAGAAACTGGCACTTTCCTGTGCCCTTATCCACAAGCCCAAAGTGCTTTTTTTAGACGAACCCACTACGGGTGTGGATCCGGTTTCGCGAAAAGAATTTTGGGAAATGCTGAAACGCCTGCAACAAAAAGACATTACCATTCTGGTCTCCACACCGTATATGGACGAAGCCGCACTTTGCGACCGTATTGCATTAATTCAGGAAGGCAAAATACTGGAAATTGACAGTCCGGAAGCTATCGTGAAAAAATTACCGAAAAAGATTTACGATATCTATGCATCCAATATGTATGGATTGTTGACGGCATTAAAGGATTTTGAACACGCCCACAGTGTTTTTCCATTTGGCGAATTTGTGCATTATACCGATAAACGGGAAGGTTTTGACAGCAATGAACTTAAAATATATTTGGAAAACAAAAACCTGCAAGACGTGAGCATCAGCTTAACAGAACCCGACATTGAAGATGTCTTTATGGAATTATCAAGAAAATGAAAGAAGAAAACGTAATCATATCCAAAGGATTAACTAAGCGGTTTGGCGGTTTTACCGCTGTGGATGCCATTACTTTCGAAGTGAAAAAGGGAGAGATATTTGGTTTTTTGGGTGCTAATGGTGCAGGAAAAACAACGGCAATGAAAATGCTAATCGGCATCTCCAACCCAACAGGTGGCGAAGCAATGGTAGCAGGATTTGATGTGCATACCCAACAGGATGCCATCAAAAAGAATATTGGCTATATGAGCCAGAAATTCGCCTTGTACGATGACTTGACCGTGGCTGAAAACATTACTTTTTATGGTGGAATTTATGGGCTTTCCCGAAAACAAATACGGGAGAAACGCACCAAGCTGATTGAAACACTCGGATTGGGCGAAATTGCCCATCAATTGGTTGGCTCATTGCCGCTGGGTTGGAAACAGAAACTTGCCTTTTCGGTAGCAATGTTGCACGATCCGCAAATCGTTTTTCTGGATGAACCCACCGGAGGCGTTGACCCGATTACACGCAGGCAATTTTGGGAAATGATTTATAAAGCAGCCGATGAAGACACTACCATTTTTGTCACCACACATTATATGGACGAAGCGGAATATTGCCATCGGGTTTCCATTATGGTAGCCGGAAAGATCGAAGCCTTAGACACGCCAAAAAAATTGAAAGAACAGTTTGAAGTGAGTTCAATGAACGATGTGTTTTTACGTTTAGCAAGAAATATTGAATAAATAAAGTAGTTGAATATGAAGCGATTTTTGGGATTTGTCCGAAAGGAATTTTACCATATTTTCAGGGATAAACGCTCGTTGTTTATCTTATTTGGGATGCCCGTTGCCCAGATTTTGCTATTCGGATTTGCCATTACCAATGAAATCAACAATGTGGACATTGCCGTTTTGAACCAATCCAAAGATGTGAATACCCAGGAAATCACCCAAAAGATTGATGCGTCAAAGTACTTCACGATAAAACGCTTTTTGACCAGTGAAAAAGAAATTGAAGAAGCATTTAAAAAAGGTGATATTAAAGCCGTTATCAACTTTGAAAAGGATTTCAGTGAGCATTTAATAAAAGAAGGACAAGGCAGTATTCAAATCCTGACCGATGCCACCGACCCCAATACTGCCAGTGCTATTACCAATTATATCAGTTCGATTATACAGAGCTACCAGCAGCAACAAAACCAAGGTGTTCAGATGGATTACCAAATTCATCCCGAAGTGCGAATGGTTTACAATCCCGAATTAAAAAGTGTTTTTATGTTCGTTCCGGGCGTAATGACCATTATCCTGATGTTGGTTTCTGCCATGATGACTTCCATTTCGATAACCCGTGAGAAGGAATTAGGCACAATGGAAATTCTATTGGTCTCCCCTCTAAGTTCCTTTCAGGTTATCGTGGGCAAAGTGGTGCCGTATATTTTCCTTTCAATGATCAACGCTGCGATTATCATCTTTTTAGGAATTACGGTGTTCAAAATGCCCATAGCAGGAAATTTGATTTTATTGGGACTGGAAAGCGTGTTGTTCATCATTACTTCACTGGCTTTGGGTATTTTAATTTCCACGATGGTCAAAACCCAACAAACGGCGATGATGATTTCGCTAATGGGGTTAATGCTGCCGGTGATCTTGTTGTCCGGGTTTATCTTCCCGATTTCGAGTATGCCGGCCCCCTTACAAGTTATCAGCAATATCGTGCCGGCTAAATGGTTTATCACGATCGCCAAGGGGATTATGCTGAAAGGCGTTGGCTTGGGTTATTTGTGGAAAGAAACGCTAATCCTTATCGGAATGACGGTCTTTTTCATTGCGTTAAGTATCAAAAAATATAAAATTCGATTGGAATAATGAAGGTTATCGGATATATCATACAGAAAGAATTTAAGCAAATATTCCGCAACAAGGGAATGTTGCCCATCATCTTTGTTTTACCACTGCTTCAGTTGCTCATTTTATCCAATGCAGCCACTTATGAGGTAAAGAACATTTTATTTGCTTATATCGATGAAGACCGGAGTGCTTCTTCGCGTGAATTAATAGAAAAATTCAATGCTTCGGAATATTTTGATGTAAAAGCGTCCTACGTCAACTATAAACAAGCGAGTGAAGCGATGCTAAAAGGCGAAGTGAGCGTGCTGCTGCATATTCCACAAGATTTTGAGCGGAATTTAGTCCGATATAAAAAAACTGACTTAAGCATCACTATCGATGCCATAGACGGAGCAGCTGCGGGCGTGGAAAGTGGCTATATCAATCAGATCATACAAGGTTTCAATAAAAAAATCAGATTGGAACTTTTGTCTTTTTCCAACGGAAACAGTAAACCTGTTCGTATAGAAACTATTCCTTCGTTTTGGTACAACACGACCTTGGATTATAAAACGTTTATGGTTCCAGGTATTTTGGTTTTGTTGGTTACGATGATTACGCTGTTCCTTTCGGGGATGAATATCGTTCGTGAAAAGGAAATCGGCACACTGGAACAAATCAATGTAACACCCATCCGAAAAGGAGAATTTATCATCGGTAAACTCTTTCCGTTCTGGGTGATTGGAATGGGCTTGCTGACCATCGGGCTAATTTTGGCAAAACTCATTTTCAATACCCCGATGCTGGGCAGTATCGGGTTGCTATATTTCTATACCTCATTTTATCTGTTGGTTATTTTAGGAATGGGCTTGTTGATTTCCAATTATACCGATACCCAACAACAGGCAATGTTTATTGCTTGGTTTTTTGTGGTCATTTTTATTTTGATGAGCGGCTTGTTTACCCCCATCGAAAGTATGCCCAAGTGGGCACAGTGGTTTACCGAGCTCAATCCTATAAAATATTTTGTGGAGGTTGTGCGAATGGTGATGCTGAAAGGTGCCGGCTTTACAGATATATTACCCCAGCTCATAAAAACCCTGGCATATGCGTTTGTGTTGAATGTTTTAGCCGTTTGGAGCTATAAAAAAGTGAGTTGATTATTAATTTATGACTATGAGCAAATTAATAAAATATGGTACATTGTTTTCTTCCTTATGGCTTGCCTTTGTCTTGTTTTCATCATTTAAAGAATTACAAAATTCCTATTCGTTAACCGTAAACGTTGAAAACCTACGCAACTCTAAAGGGGTCGTTCAATATATTATCTATGATTCTGAAGTGAATTTTCCCGATCAAGATTTAAAGAGCTTTTATAAAAAAGGAAAGGCGGAAATCGTTGACAACCGCTCTACATTTACCTTTAAAAATTTACCTAGGGGAGAATATGCCGTACATATTTTACACGATGAAAACAAAAATGGAAAAACAGATATAGGTTTCATTAAACCCAAAGAAGGGATTGGTTTCTCTAATTATCAGTCAATAACTTTAAGAAACAGACCCAATTTTTCCAAAGCAAGTTTTGAATTAAATGCAGACAAAACGGTTGAGGTAAAGGTAATTTATATGTAAGCCTTAAAGATAAGAGTAAGTACATTTGCAATTCCCACGAGCAAACGCACAGGCCAAAAATTACAAAAGAACTTACGCTTTACCCAACAGAAAATTATTTTTTAAAATTCCTTCCCTTCTAAAATTTTTTAAAGCCGCAGACACACAACCGACACAGAAATGACAGCGAAACTCACGACAGAAAACGACTTGACAACACGAATGACAGAACGCCAGCCTGTAACATCGGTTTTGCAAGATAGCGGGCAAAAGTCTTCGATTGAAACTTTTGTGCTATATTTGAAATTTGGTTCTTCGATTGAGCGTTAGTGCTAAAACCCGCTACCTCGCAAAGCCGTTGACCGTTGAACTAAACCGATTCTATCAAATCGGTAATTCATGAAGTTCTATTTTAAAGGATTAAAATCTTTTAAAATAAAAACATGAAAAGAGAAGAGTCGGAAGACGTTAAAAAGCTCCGTTTAGA
>JADYZK010000479.1 GCA_020853175.1 Bacteroidales bacterium | reverse complement strand
CAGCAAAGCTCCAATATCAAGGTCGCCGGCGCGCGTACCCATGATAAGTCCTTCAATAGGGGTCATTCCCATACTGGTATCCACTGACTTGCCATTTTTTATTGCTGCCATTGAGGCTCCATTGCCTAAATGGCAAGTAATAATTTTTTGCTGATGGATGTCGAGACCTAAAATTTCACATGCTCTTTGAGAAACGTATTTGTGGCTGGTACCATGAAAACCATACCTACGGATTTTATATTTTTCATACAAAGAGTATGGAATGCCGTAAAGATAGGCCTTTGGCGGCATGGTTTGATGGAAAGCGGTGTCAAAAACACCCACTTGAATCACTTCGGGCAACAACTCTTTCATGGCATAAATACCTTTAAGGTTGGGTGGATTGTGCAAAGGAGCCAACTCAATACATTCTTCTAAAGCGCTGATTACCTCATCATTGATAAAGACGCTGCCACTGAATTTTTCACCGGCATGAACCACACGATGGCCCACGGCATCAATTTCATTCAATGAATGAAGACTGCCATATTTTTGGCTCATGAGAATTCCTAACAAAAACTCGATTCCCGACTGATGATCAAGGATTTCGCCTTCAATTTTGGCTTCAACACCATCGCTTCTTTTATGTTTAATCAATGAGCCTTTAAGCCCAATTTTATCCACTAAGCCCTTTGCCAACACGTTTTTTGATGGCATTTCAAAAAGCTGGTATTTTATGGATGAACTGCCACAGTTTAAAACTATAATTTTCATTTCTCTTTATGTTTAATTTTTTTAACGACTTGATAGTAGATCAATTATTTAATTACAGCACATGTAACTGTTTGATCTACTGCTCGTCCATCCTTGTAATTATAAAACCCTTTTCCGGTGATACGGCCCAAATAGTTGGCCCTCACCAAACGTTTGATGATGGGTGATGGTTTGTATTGCTTGTCGCCAAACTCGAGATACAGGTTGTCCATATATTTCAACACCTTGTCGAGGCCAATGCGGTCGGCCATTTCAAAAGGGCCAAATAGATAGCCCGACTCGCGCATGGCCATGTCTATGTCACTTACCGATGCCACGCCTTCCATCAAAATTTCGCAGGCTTCGTTAATGGTAGTAACCAGCATACGGGTAACGATATTTCCGGGCGATTCATTCAGTCGGATAATTTTTTTATTGATCATACCGGCAAACTTCACCACTTGTTCAAAGGCCTCATCTGATGAATTGATTCCTTTAACTACCTCAATGACATTGCTTTTGTGAATAGGAAGTATAAAATGAATTCCGATTCCGCGATCGGGATGTTTTAAAACTGCCGACAAATCCGAAATCATCAGGGTAACGATATTGGACGAAATAATGGCATCGGGACGCACGACGGCTTCAATATTTTTGAAAATTTCTTTTCTAATTTCTAGGCTGGTACCTTTTTTTCGTGAGCTGATGGACTCAATCACGAGGTCGCAGTCGGCCAGATCGGCATAATCGGTTGTTCCTTTGATGCGGCTGAGGATGGCGCGTTTTTCGCCCGGAGTGAGTCCCCAATGGTTGATGGTGTCATCCAAAGAAGCACCAATACCCACAAAGGCATCTTTTACTCGATCATCATCAAGGTCTAAAAAAATCACATCAATGCCATTTTCACTGATGTAGCGTGTAATTTCCTGACCCACTGAACCGCAGCCCACTACACCCACTTTTTGTATCATACCTTTCGTTTTGGGACGTTTGCCCAAGCTGAAATCTTCAAGTGTTTCACTCATATTGTTGAATATTTTCGTTTGTTTGGTAAATTATTCTCGATTTGCATTTTTAAAAATTGCGCTATTCATGCAACACAGGCACTTCAATTTTCAATCCCTTGGCTTGGTTCACAGTAATAGCAACAAGATTCACGATATCTTCCACCGAGCAACCGCGCGAAAGATCGTTGATGGGGGCTGCCATGCCTTGCAACACAGGGCCGATAGCTTCGGCATTTGCCAAGCGTTGTACCAATTTATAAGCGATATTTCCTGATTCTAACGATGGAAAAACCAGCACATTGGCATTACCGGCGATCGCCGAACCGGGAGCTTTTTTGAGTCCTATGGCTTCCACAATGGCCGCATCGGCTTGCAGTTCGCCATCAATCAATAAGTCGGGGTTCATAGCGCGGGCCATGGCGGTAGCTTCAATCATTTTTGTAGCTTTTTCGTGTTTTGCACTTCCTTTGGTCGAGAAGCTCAGCATGGCCACCCGCGGCTCGATGCCGGCAATACTTTTGGCTGTTTGGGCCGAGGCCACAGCTATTTCGGCAAGCTCTTTCACACTGGGGTCGGGGTTCACAGCACAATCGGCAAACACCAATATGCCCTCATCGCCATAAGTGGAATTGGGTACAATCATGATGAAAGCACCCGAAACAGCACTGAAACCGGGTTGTGTTTTCACAATTTGAAAGGCAGGGCGTAGCACATCGCCAGTGGAATTATTGGCTCCAGCCACCTCGCCATCGGCATCACCATTTTTGATGAGCAACACAGCCAAATACAAAGGGTCTTCAACCAGTTTCAAGGCTTGATCGGGGGTTAACCCTTTTGATTTTCGGAGGTCAAAGAGTAAATCAGCAAAATATTGCTTGCGCTCATGGTCAACGGGGTCAATCAAAGTGGCTTTATGGATGTGCTTAAGGTTCCAATGACTGGCATTTAGCTTCATTTCGGAAACATTACCTAAAAGGATGATGTCGGCGAGCTCTTCTTCGAGGATGATGTCGGCGGCCCGCATGGTGCGTTCTTCCGAACCTTCGGGCAAAACAATGCACTTATGGCTGCCTTTGGCTCTTTCACGGATGGTTTGAATAAGATTCATGACTGATGAACAATATAGGGGTAAAAATTTGAGTGCAAAATTACCGCTTTTTTCCGACAGAAGTAGCTTCAAGGTCGTTCGGAACTATCCGCCTGAAACAGTGCTATTTAACTATATATCAGTTGTTTATAATAATAATCTTCTTTATAATGAATATAAATTACTACTTTTGCATACTTTTTGAGAAACATGTACGACACAACGCCCGAAAGCTTGCCTTTTTTTAACGAAAGTCTCCTGAAAATGAAGGAGGTTTCGGTGGCAGCACCATACCATAAAGAGCTTTTTGCTTTGGGCAACGACAGCCTTACAACACAGTGTTTTATGCCACAAAAGATGGTTAAAGCAAGGTTTGTGTCGGCATTGGAGCCTCCTAAAATTATGCGTGAAAAAACCATTCAGAGCAAAACATCATCAAGCGATCTTTTGATTGGAATGGTTCCGTTTGCCATTTTTGCCATCATTGTTTTCACTAAGGCGATGTACCCGCGGCGGTTTTTTCAAATGATCAAGGCTTCATTTAGCAACAGCGCGCAATGGCTGCTTTTGCACGAATGGTATCCGCTCAACAACGGCCTCACCTATTTGTATTCCGGCCTTTATTTTTTGAGCTTCACTTTATTGATTCGTTCCATTGCAGAACATTTTGGCTCTGCTCCGGCCATCACCGGAAATGAATGGCTCGATTTGTTAATCATCTTTGGTGTGGTGGCTTTCGTCATCCTTGGCAAATACCTTACCATTCTGATGCTTGCATTTATTTTTCATGTGAAAGAAAGCGGAGAACGCTACCTTACCAATCAAATCACTTTTTCACTTATTTCGGTTTTGTTGCTGGTTCCGCTACTGCTGATTCTAGAATTTCAAGAGAGTGATTTTATGTTTTTTGTAAGTTTGATATTGTTGGGACTACTTCATTTGATGCGCATTTCAAGAAGTTTTGTAGTTGGTCTGTCCGAGCGTTCTTTCAATTTATTCTATTTATTTTTGTATCTTTGCACGCTTGAAATCGTACCACTTTTAGTTTTGTTAAAAACAGTCTTGATCCTATCCAATGGAGAAGCATTTGGTTAAAAATGAACGACTTATAATCATTTGTTTGAAACTTTAACCAAAAAGTTTAACCGTTGAACTGCACATACTTAGCAATTATCGTGAATGCGCTAACACTATAACCGAAGATAAACACCTACCGTGATGAAGATAAAATCAGTACTTGTTTCCCAACCCAAGCCGGTTGAATTCGAAAAATCCCCTTACAGTGAATTGGCCAAAAAATACAGTCTTACCATTGATTTTCATAAATTCATCAGCATTGAAGGCGTCACCGCCCGCGATTTCAGGAAAGAACGCATCTCGTTAACCGATCAAACGGCCATCATAATGACCAGCCGCAACTCGGTGGATCATTTTTTTCGGATTGCCAAAGAAATGCGTTTCGAGGTGCCTGAAACAATGAAATATTTCTGTATTTCTGAGTCAACAGCTTATTACTTACAGAAATACGTTCAGTATAGAAAGCGGAAAATCTTCCATGGAAAACAAAGTTTCAACGACCTTATTGACATCATCCGCAAGCACAAAGAAGAGAAATTTTTACTGCCTTGTTCCGACATCCATAAAGAAAGTATGGTAGATCTTTTGGAGCAAAACAAGATCGAGTTTACAAAAGCTGTTTTGTATCGCACCGTTGCCAGCAACCTCAGCAGCATTAAGTTGGAGAACTATGATTTGGTTGTTTTCTTTAGCCCTGCGGGAATCAAATCACTGCAAAAGAACTTCCCGAAATTCAAGCAAGGCGAAAAACTTTTTGCCGGCTTTGGTGAGTCCACCTGCGAAGCCATTAAGGAGGCCGGCTTTGTCTTGCACATTGACGCTCCCAGTAAAACAAGCCCTTCGATGACGATGGCCATTGAAGAATTCATTGAAGCTGAAAACAAAAAAGCCAGAAAAAAGTAAATTTCATCCCCTTTCTTTTATGGTTATCTCATGAAGAAACGATTTCAAAATTAGTTTTAAGAAACAAAAAAGCTGCCTGAATCAATCAGACAGCTTTTTTTTATTTCTAAGCACGGAAGGTCACATTTTCGTCAATGAAACAACCAAAGTTTATTGAACAACCAATTTGCTGACTGATTTTTTATTTTGCTCGTCGAGAACCAGCAAATAAACACCTTCACGAATCCCAATACTTTTCAAATTCAGCGAAACAGATTTTTCTGTTCCAGCAAGGTTGATTGAATATTTCAACTTACCCATCATATCGAAAAAGGAAAGGGTTGCATCACTGCTTAAGCTGTTGTTAAGTGAAAGATGAACGATATCGCGTGCCGGATTTGGATTCACTTTTAAAGCTGAATATCGCACTTCGGCCACACCACTATTGTTCACAACAGTGAGGTAAATTTTTGCTGTGGCATTTAAAGATGGATTGGCTTGGTAAATAATTTTATATACAATTGAATCATTACCATAAAAATCTGTAGCAGGCATATAATTGATTACATTTGGATTCGCAAATGGAATAAAGGAATTCCCATTCGCAGCTGCTTGTTCGATACTTAAAGTTACAGGTGCTTCAATTTCATCGTTTTCCAATACTGCAATTGTAATCAATTGATTGATCATTGTTGTGCCGTTGTCATTTACAGCTACAGGAGGCTGATTCAAATCGCCCAAAACACCCTGATTATCAACAAATCGTTTTACAAATGACTGGTAATAGATGTTCGCCATTGTTTGATCGTGAACAATTAGGGTATTCTCATCATTGTCATTATTAGCTGCAGCACTCCAGTTGTGCGAGCCTGTAAAAAGCATCGGATCAGACAATGGAGCAAATTGGTCAACTACCATAAATTTGTGGTGCATAATACCATTCGACACATTGTCGAAAGTATAATGAAAGGTCAAGGCACTTTCCATCACCTCATTCACTGTTGAACCATTGTTCCCTTCGGCATTTGTAATCACATTTACTGCAACACCATCAGTAAAACGATCAACGATAGCATAAGCCATCTCATTGCGGGTAATCAACATGGTTGCAATACTCAAATCACTGTCAGATGTATTAATAACATCTACGATTTTAGCATTGACACCGTCTGAAGGACTAAAATAGCACTCCACTCTTTTACCATCAATCACAAACTCATGTGGTGTATTGTTTCTTTTGTTGAAGCCGAATTTTGCATTAACAGCGTTTGGCGCATCGTCTGTGGAACCCCACATTTCTTCAAACTCAATCTGGTAAGCTTTCGCTAAACTCTGATCTTGGACAATAATTACATTATTGGCATCAAGGTTGATTTGACCATCCGTGAAATTTGTTGATCCGGTCCATAAGATTGGATCGTTGGGATCGGGTGAATAAGCATCGAAAATGATGAATTTATTGTGCATGATGCCAGTGCGTTGTGTTTCAGTTGGCCCAATCAATAAATGAACGGCAGTGCCACCGAGTTGGTCCATGCCTATATTAGCAGTTGTTCCGCAACCAATAACACGCACTCTGACGCCTCTGTTTGCTGCTGCAATTAGAGCTTGGCTGATATTACTTAGGCCACTGTTGTTAAAATTATACATTGTAAAATCTATGCTGAATTTGGCTCTATTGATGTAATTGATTACCGTATCATCAATACTTTTATGGAGGTAAATAGCATCAATACCATTTGAATAGGAAGTATCAACCGGATGGTTAAAATAGGCGATCATTTTACCAGT
>JADYZK010000478.1 GCA_020853175.1 Bacteroidales bacterium | reverse complement strand
CGTATTTAACCTGCTCAATGGAATTGTTATAAATTTTATGGTCTTTTAGATATTCGAGGTACCGTTTAATGGTTGTTGGACGATCGTAATCATTAAATCCGCCTGCCTGACTGATGATGATCAGCACCGGAGCATCGGGCGTTGCAAAAAGTTGTAATGCCTGGTTAATTTTCATGTTGGCTGTTGCAACATCAGGAGCGGCAGCAATGGAAAGTAGTATATTTTCGATGGATGAATACTTATTGGCTTTTGATTTGAGCCGCTCTTCTTCAGCTTTTTTCAGGCGTTCTTCTTCCAATTTACGCACTTCATCGGCGCGTTCACGGGCCAGTTTGTCGGCCACTTGGTCGAGAAGATTAACAACTTCTTCATCTTGCAGATTCCATGATTTGATGGTGGCAACGCGTGCTTCTTTTTCGCTGAGCGACCAATCGGTGGCATCATTCAAAATGGCTGTAAGGTCTTTTTTGGCTTGATCAACCCTTGCGGCATATTCGGCAGCGGCTTGTTCGCGTGCAATTTTCTTTTTGCTTTTGCAGCTTGTGGTGCCGCCCATGGCTATGGTCAGCATCAGCATCACCAAAAGAAAACGTGGTGCTGTTAACTTGGCAAAATTTGTTTTCATTGTTGTCGTGGTATTTTATGAATGTAGTCAATAACTATAAAAGTACAAAAATATTGAATATTTAAGGATATTTATAATTTATTGTCAACTTTGCTGCATGATAAGGCATTATAACATTCCTGTTTTTCTTCCCGAGCTGGCCTGTCCTTTTAGGTGCAGCTATTGCAACCAATCGGCAGTGTCGGGTCAACAAAGTCTTCCTGATGCTGATGAAATTCGGAATGTGATTGAAAGAAATTTACAAAGTTTTACCCACATAGAACGTCATGTCGAGATTGCTTTTTTTGGTGGAAGTTTCACCGGTTTGCCTCTATCATCGCAAGCATATTATTTAAATATCGCCCAACCTTACTTACAAAATAAGCATGTTCAAGGCATTAGAATCAGCACACGGCCCGACTATATTGACACAAAAACGTTGGAATTTTTAAAAACGCAAGGTGTTAAAACTATTGAGTTAGGAGCGCAGTCGTTGGATGATGAGGTGTTGCAAAAAAGTGGAAGAGGGCATAGCGTGGCCGATGTCATTGCGGCTTCGCAACTTATTTTGGAACACGGTTTTCGCCTGGGATTGCAGATGATGATTGGCTTGCCTGCCGACAATTTTGAAAAGGCAAGCCATACCGCGCAACAAATTATTGATGCCGGTGCGCACGAAACCCGTATCTATCCATGCTTGGTATTGCACGACACCGCTTTGGAACAGCTTTATCGCCAAGGCAATTATGTGCCGCTTAGTTTGAGTGAAGCCGTTGAATGGTCGGTAGCTTTAAATCTTTTGTTTGAAAAATCTGGCGTTGTGGTGCTTCGCACCGGCCTTCACGCTTCGGAGGAGTTGGGCGGCGGCGGCCTCTTGGCAGGCCCTTATCATCCTTCGTTTAAGGCCTTGGTGATGTCAGCAATATGGGGTAAACAATTCAATGAATTTGCTGAATGGCCTACAAGTGAGGGTGTTATAATATTTACAACTTCAAAAGAACTGAATTTTGCGGTTGGTCACGAAGCAATCAACAAAAAAAAGCTGCTCGATCGCTATCAGAAGGTTTTTTTTAAGGCGGATCCACAATTGGAAGGGCGCGATTTTTATATCCAAGGGTGTTAAATGTTGATTATCGCCGATAGCCGAATGCCTCAAACTGCCAAAAAAAGGCTGATGTTGGAAGGAGATGTGCTGTGGCTCGAGCCGCAGAAACCAATGTATGAGGCCATTGCAGCACATCCTGACATCTTTTTTTGTGAAAGCAACGGAAAGCTAATAGCAAGTCCAAACATTCCGCTATCGTGGAAAGAAAAGCTCAAAACTGCCGGCATTGAACCTTTTTATGGCAGTTCGTCACCGGGTTCAGCTTATCCGCAAACGGCAGCTTTTAATGCTGTAGTTACCGAAACAATGTTGATTCATCAGCTCAAAATCACCGATCCGGTTGTGTTGTCCACAATGCCTACATCCAAACACTTACACACCCAACAAGGCTATACCCGCTGCAACCTTTTTCCTTTGAGCGCCGATTGTTTTATCACCGGCGACGCCGATATTTACAATCGGTTGCAAAAATTAAAAATGGAGGTGGTGTGGGTTGACTCGCGGCAAATACAACTGACGGGTTTTCGCAATGGCTTTGTGGGAGGCTGCTTTGGACGGTTGGGTGACAAGGTTTTTTTTAGTGGTAACGTAAAACATCTCAACGAAACCGAGGCAATTAAAAAAGTTTTGGACCAAAGACATTTGGAATTGGTCAACCTTTACGATGGCCCTCCAATGGATGTGGGCAGTATTTTTTTTGTTGATTTCCATTGAGCCGCTACTTTGAAACAATAATTGGATATATTTGCTGCAAATATGGCTCAAATGCTGGCTTTCATCATTTCAAATCTTTACCATCTCAACGGCAAAAAGCTTTTTGCCTGCTGGATTTGCTGAGCAATTTTATTTCCTTCAACCTTCAATTTATTTACGCTAAAAATTCGCCATGAAAGG
>JADYZK010000477.1 GCA_020853175.1 Bacteroidales bacterium | reverse complement strand
CCTGCATGACGGAACTGATTATAAACAAAAATGATTTTATCAAACTTTTCTTCCTCAAACAGCTGCATCAGCTTTTCGGCAATTGGAGTAACCGTGTTAAAGTTTAAATGATCAAAAATGGCAACCTCAGAGCCTATCACTTTGTAATTTCTGCCTCTGAAAAACTCTTCGCTCTTTTTTCCGATGCAGTAAAACGACACCTTTCCTTCGGCAAGTTGGCTGCTGTATTGTTCATTCACCAAGCGTGTGGCATACCGAATGATGTTGGTGTTAAAAGCACCACAAAGGCCACGGTTGGATGTAACGGGGATGATTAAAATATTTTTTTCGGGCCTAACTTTTGTGTATTTGTCTTGGTTAGTGTTGGATAAACTTCCGGAAAGGTTTTGCATCAACTCGCGTAATTTGGCAGCATAAGGACGCATGGTAGTGATGGCATTTTGGGCTTTGCGGAGCTTCGATGCCGACACCATCTTCATGGCACTTGTGATTTGCCTGGTCGAGTTGACCGATTCAATCCGTGTTCTTACTTCTTTTAAATTTGGCATACCTTTGAATACTGTGGCACTTTTGTGCTATGATTCATAATTTGATGCAACGCTTTTGGCCACTTCAGTCAGCCTCGCTGCAATATCATTATCGTATTTTCCTGCTTTAAGTGCCTTGAGTAAATCGCTGTGCTGGGTATCCAACTCGAGCAAAAAACTGGTTTGAAATTTGCGTATGGAAGTGATAGGCACGTTGCGCAGTAAATTGTTCGTGCCACAAAAGATGATGGCAATTTGATGCTCAACGGTCAATGGTGAATACTGATTTTGCTTCAAAATTTCGAGGTTACGCTTTCCTTTTTCAAGCACCGAGGTGGTAACAGCATCAAGGTCGGAACCAAATTTTGAGAAGGCTTCCAGCTCTCTGAACTGTGCTTGGTCGAGCTTGAGCGTTCCGGCCACTTTTTTCATTGATTTGATTTGGGCATTACCGCCAACGCGTGAAACCGAGATTCCGACGTTGATTGCCGGACGAATACCTGAGTTGAAAAGGTTGGTTTCGAGGAAAATTTGACCATCGGTGATGGAAATAACGTTGGTGGGGATGTAAGCCGAAACGTCACCGGCCTGTGTTTCGATAATGGGCAATGCAGTAAGCGATCCACCACCTTTTACCATTGCGCGAATGCTTTCGGGCAGGTCGTTCATATTGGATGCAATTTCATCGGAGTTGATGACTTTAGCGGCCCGTTCGAGCAAGCGTGAGTGCAAATAAAACACGTCACCCGGGTAAGCTTCACGTCCCGGAGGTCGTCTCAACAGCAGCGAAACTTCGCGATAGGCTACGGCTTGCTTCGAGAGGTCATCGTAGATAACCAGCGCAGGGCGTCCTGTATCGCGGAAAAATTCGCCAATGGCAGCACCGGCAAAGGGAGCATAAAATTGCATGGCAGCCGGATCGGAGGCCGTAGCTGAAATGATTACGGTGTAGGCCATAGCACCATTGTCTTCAAGGTTTTTTTGGATGTTGGCAATAGTGGATCCTTTTTGACCAATGGCAACGTAAATGCAATAAACGGTTTCGCCTCTTTCGTAAAATTCTTTCTGGTTGATGATGGTGTCAATGGCGATGGCGGTTTTACCGGTCTGTCGGTCTCCAATAATCAGCTCACGTTGTCCACGTCCGATAGGGATCATTGCATCAATGGCTTTGATACCGGTTTGGAGGGGTTCGTTCACGGGTTGACGGAAAATTACGCCCGGAGCTTTGCGCTCTAAAGGCATTTCGTAGGTTTCGCCTACTATAACACCTTTACCATCAATGGGTTCGCCAAGGGTGTTGATAACGCGTCCGAGCATTCCTTCGCCTACCATGAGGGAGGCAATTCTTTTGGTTCTTTTCACTGAATCGCCTTCGTGAATGCCGCTGCTGCTGCCCAGCAGTACGATACCCACATTATCTTCTTCAAGGTTCAAAACGATACCTTGCAGTCCTGTTTTTTCAAATTCAACCAATTCGCCCGATTCGGCATTTCCCAAACCATAAACGCGGGCGATGCCATCACCGATTTGTAATACCGAACCTACTTCTTCTAATACAGCGTCGGTTTGTAGGCCGGCCAGTTCTTTGCGCAGTATTGCTGAAACTTCAGCGGGTTTAATTGCTGCCATAGTGCTATGTTGTTGTCGTTAGAAACGTTTAATATACAGGTTTTTAGCAAACTCTTTGTGTAAATCGGCGATGATCTTTTGAATGGTAGCATCGTAAAGATAATCATCAATTTGAAGTTTAAATCCGCCAATGATTTCGGGTTGAACCGATTCTTTGAAACGGAGGGTTTTGTTGGCGCTGAATTGCGCCAGTTTAGTGATTCTTTCACGTAAATAGTCGTCGGCAGGATAAGCAGTAACGAGTTGAGCCAAAGCAATATCGTTGTAATCGAGGAAGTGTTTATGGTACTGATAAGCAATTTCGGCTACTTCTTGTTCGCGACCTTTACGAATAAGGATTTCTATAAATTTCTTACTTATTTTATTTAAGTGACTGCCAAAGATACTCATCATTAAATGATTTTTCTTGAGCGGAGTAATCAAAGGGTTGGTCATCAGCTTGCGCAATTCGCGGTTCTCAGCCATCACTGTCATCAACAGTTCCATATCATCATTGACTTCAGAAATAGCTTTTTCTTGAAGTGCAATTTCAAACAATGCTTTGGCATAGCGTTTTGCGAGCAGGATACGCTTCATGGTTGTGCGGGTTGGTAATAAGTTAGTTCAAATGTTTACCTTCAATTACCCTTTCGATGTATTGTTGGTGATCTTTTGGGGTTTGAAGTTTTTCGCGAAGGATTTTTTCGGCTATCTCGATAGAAATTTCAGCTACGATATTCTTTATGTCAACCAAAGCAGCCTTGCGTTCGTTGTCAATCTGAATTCTGGCACTTTCAACAATACGATCGGCCTCACTACTGGCTTTAACACGGGCATCTTCGATGAGCTTTTCCCTGATTTTCCGCGCCTCATTCATGAGGTTTTCACGTTCTACTTTGGCTTCTTTGAGCAAGACTTCGTTGTTGAGTTTGAGCTTTCTCATCTCCTCTTGGGTAATGTCGGCTTGACGCAGTGCGTCTTCGATGTGCTGCTCCCTGTCTTTCAAAGCCTGCAATATGGAGGGCCATGCAAACTTTTTCAACACGAACAGAACGACCGAAAAAACCACAATCATCCAAAATACAAGTCCAAGGCCTGGATTTACTAATTCCATATCTATCAGGTTATTATAATGATAAACTTAATGATAAACGTAAAAACCTGTGCTGTAACCTGAAGGGTTATAGCACAGGTATAAGCTGTTGGCTATAAGAAAACAATAAGCAAACAAACAACGATCGCGAAGAAGGCAACACCTTCGATTAGGGCAGCCGAAATGATCATGCTTGAACGAATATCGCTACTTGCCTCAGGCTGACGAGCAATGGATTCCAAAGCGGCACGGCCGATTTGACTGATACCCATGCTGGCTCCGATTACTGAAATGCTGGCGCCTAAGCCGGCAGCCATTTTAGCGATTGGTGT
Organism: Bacteroidales bacterium; assembly: GCA_020853175.1. GTDB lineage: Bacteria > Bacteroidota > Bacteroidia > Bacteroidales > F082 > JALNZU01. The sequence goes on along the minus strand of JADYZK010000477.1, from coordinate 1,686 downwards.
CAGGTCTGTTGCAGCTTGCAACAAAATGGCTAATAATTCCATGATTTTAAGGTATTTGGGTTGATAAATCTAATTTTTATTCTATGTATTTTTTTGAATTGTAATGCAGTCTCTAACGGCTATTCGTGATGGGTTTCATGTGTTTCTTCATGGTGATGTTCTTCAACGGCCATACCGATAAAAATGGCCGAAAGCAATGTAAACACATAGGCTTGGATGAAGGCAACCAAAAGCTCTAAAAAGCTGATAAAAATAGACATGGCTACTGAAAGCACTGAAATACCATAGCCCGCAGCCAAGCTTGTTTGCCCGAAAACGAAAATCAAACTGATGAAACCTAAGATGATGATGTGTCCGGCGGTGATGTTGGCAAACAAACGAATCATCAATACAAAAGGTTTGGTAAAAACACCTACCAACTCAATAATCGGCATCAGAGGTAGTGGCAGTTTAAGCCACCATGGCACGCCAGGGGTATTAAAAATGTGGGCCCAATAGTTTTTGTTTCCTGAAACGAGGATCATGCCAAAAGTAAAAAGCGCCAAAACTCCTGTTACTGCTATGTTTCCGGTGATGTTGGCACCCAATGGGAAAATGGGAACCAATCCCAGTAAGTTATTAAAAAAGATGAAGAAAAAGATGCTGAGTAAGAAAGGCGAGAACTTTTCGTAATGTTTTTTACCGATGGAGGAAAAAGCAATTTCGTCCCTCACAAATAATATTAACGGCTCTATCAACGACTGAAAACCTTTGGGAGCGTGTTTGCGGGTTTTTTTGTAGGAATTGGCAACCGAAATAAAGATCAGCACGATAATAATGGAGGTTACAAAAACACCGAAAACGGTTTTGGTAATCGAAAAATCATAGGGTCTGATTTGAGTGCCATCAGCGGCTGTTTTCACAATTTTGCCTTTCATGGCACCTTCTTTGGCCAACTCGAAGCCTTTATAGGTGGCATGTCCGTGTTCAAATTTGCTCGAAAGGAAGAAATGCCACTGTCCGTCATCGAATAAAATGACGGGTAATGGCACAGTTATGTGCGTATGACCAATGTCGGCAATGTGCCAATCGTAGGAATCAACAATGTGACTGATGATCATTTCGCCCGGCCTAAAAGCTTCAGCAGTAGTTTCATGTGCGTCATGCTCATCGCCTGCAGCAATGGACTGCAGCGGGTTTAATAGGATTAATAGCAATAAAAAACAGCTAGTGAAAAATGCTAACTTGGTAAATCTCATGATGGCCTTAGATGTAGATCGTACGTTTCTCTCAAATAGGCTGCAATTTTACGAAAGAATCCGCAGATAGGAAAGACTTTTGTTAAAAATTTGATTGATTGACTGTTTGTTCGTTTCTTGGCAGGCCCATTTTTATGCAGGATTAATCAATAATGTTTCTAAATAGCGTGCCTTTGCTGTACAAGGACTATTTTATTTTGTAATTTCATCCCTTCTTTTAAGAGATTATCTAAAACCAAAATACGATGAAAATGAAACTAACTGCAAACCTTCTTTTTTTGGTTGTTTTCTTTATGGCCTCGTGCAACCAATGCCCTCCAGAAAATTCCATTAAGGACGAAGAGCCAAAAATTGAAAACCTTCTCGAGAAGTATATGATGGCTATGGAAAATGAAGATTTCCAAACCATTGAACAATTGTGGGATTCGGGCGACAGCACCATGTTGCT
>JADYZK010000476.1 GCA_020853175.1 Bacteroidales bacterium | reverse complement strand
GAAAGTATTACTCGATTTATAAGAAACAAAGGGCAGTCGCTCAAGCCACTACGCCCATCCCTTCGCTTTCATGCACATTTGCAAGCCCACACGAGCCATCGCTAAATCCAAAGGCTTGCAAAAGAGCTTCCGCCTTTCCAGCCCTATTAGCCCAAAGGGCTTTAGGGTTTGCCCACCCACAAAAAACAAAATAAATTTGTGCTTCGTGGATAGGTTTGTGCGGGTTGATAATGGAAATAAAATTATAGCTAAATAATTGATAAACAGATAGAAATGAATTAACACCAGCCCCTAACATCATATATAAAATATTGGGGTTTAGGTGTTTATATGAACCGTTCTGCCCCGCACCAACTTTTGTAACGGCAGACAGTGATGACGCCCGCAATCCCCAACATTTCATATATGTGACCGTTACAGCCAATTGTAAAAGAGACAGAAAGATACGACAATTTACTAATGAAAAAATGAATAAAATGCCCACGTACAAACAGCCCATTTGCAATTCGCACAAGCCGACACACAACCAAAAATTGCAAAAAAGCTGTTTCTTTTCCGATGCACTATAAAAATGACTATTTTTACTTGCTTCATGTTAAACCGAATAAATGGATAATAACCAGCAAAATATAATCATATATAAAACTGCCGATGGTAGAGCTTCGGTAGCTTTATATGCCAAGGACGGCAATGTTTGGATGAACCAAAATCAGCTTGCCGAACTTTTTGCCACCTCAAAACAAAATATTGGGCAACACATATCTAACATTCTGGAAGAGGGCGAATTAGAGGACAATTCAGTTGTAAAGAATTTCTTTACAACTGCCAATGACGGTAAACAATATCATGTTACTTTTTACTCGCTCGATATGATTTTAGCAATCGGTTTTCGGGTTCGAAGTAAACGCGGTACACAATTCAGAATGTGGGCAAATAAAAACCTTAAAGAATATATGGTAAAAGGGTTTGTAATGGATAATGAACGACTGAAAAACCCAGACGGCAGACCCGACTATTTCGATGAATTATTGGAACAAATTCGAGATATACGTGCATCGGAAAAACGTTTTTACCAAAAGATAAAAGACTTGTTTGCACTTAGCAGCGATTACGATTCAGATGATAAATCAACTCAAATGTTCTTTGCCGAGGCACAAAATAAATTACATTTTGCGGTAACAGGGAAAACCGCCGCTGAATTAATTGTTGCGCGAGCAAATGCCGATAAACCAAATATGAATTTAACATCATGGAAAGGTTCAATTGTGAGAAAACAAGATATTTACATTGCTAAAAATTATCTCACTCACGATGAAATTGATACACTAAACCGTTTAGTAGTTATATTCCTTGAAAGTGCAGAATTAAGAGCCAAAAACAGATTGGATATTACAATTGAATTTTGGCGTGAGAATGTTGATAGAATTCTTGATTTTCAGGACAAAAAAATATTAACAAACGCTGGCTCGATTAGTAAAGTTCAAATGGAAAAACAAGTAAGCGAAACTTACTCACAATTTGACCAAAGCCGAAAAGAGTACGAAGCACTTCAAGCGGATAAAGATGATTTGGAAGAATTAAAAAAGTTGGAGCAGGAAATTAAAAAGAAAAAGAAAGAATAATTGCCAACGCTTCACAGTCATGCATCCCGAATGCATTCGGGACCAAGTCGCACGAAAGACCAACCCAACCCCACAAACCAACACTTGTCAATAAGTATGCCTGCCCCAACCCACGAGAAGACAGAAAATGTGTAGCAAATTGAAAGGAAAATGACTGAAAAGAATAAACACCAGGCGCAAACAAAGTGTATAAATCATTGGGCAGAAAGTGCTAATTTCAAGGGCGTTACATTTAACAAAATTTGTAGCGGCTTGACAAGAAAGTGCTTCGTAATGCCCAACGCTCCATACCCAAACCAATATCATTAAAAAAATACTCTACCCAATAAATCGCATAGCATGAACGAAATCATTTGCCCCCATTGCAAAAAAGCTTTCAAAGTTGACGAAGCCGGCTTTGCCGACATCCTTAAACAGGTGCGCGACCGCCAGTTTGATGAAGAAATTCGGAACCGACTTGCACTCGCTGAAAAAGACAAGGAAGCTGCCGTAAAACTGGCAGAAGCAAACATCAAAAACGCGCTGCAAGAACAACTTGCCAAGAAAGACCAAGCGTTGGCTGAACTCAAAGCACATAAGGAAGTTGAGCTGTCTCAAAAACTTGCACTCAAAGAAAATGAGTTGTTGCAACTCAAAGCCCAGATTAACAATGCCCAGTTAGAGCGAAAACTTGCAGTGAACGAAGCCACCCAAAAAGTGGAAAAGGAACGCGATGAGTTGGCCAACGCGCTTAAAATGAAAGACGCCGAAAAGCAACTGCTTCAAAAATCATTGAGTGAAAAATATACGGCTGAGCTGAATGAAAAAGATGTGATCATCAAACACAAAGACGAAGAAATTGCCCTGAGAAAGGACATGAAGTTGAAACTGTCAACAAAAATGATCGGCGAAACACTGGAGCAGCACTGCGAAACTGAATTCAATAAGCTGCGTGCAACAGCATTTCAAAACGCCTATTTTGAAAAAGACAACGACTCAAAAACAGGAAGCAAAGGCGATTTCATCTACCGCGAAACCGACGAGGCGGGCAACGAAATCATTTCAATCATGTTTGAAATGAAAAATGAAGGCGACGAAACGGCCACCAAAAAACGAAACGAGGACTTTCTAAAAGAACTCGACAAAGACCGAAGCGAAAAGAGCTGCGAATACGCTGTTCTTGTTTCACTTTTAGAGGCGGACAGCGAATACTATAACTCAGGCATCGTTGATGTGTCATATAAATTCAAAAAGATGTATGTCATTCGCCCTCAGTTTTTTATACCTATGATTACTTTGCTGCGCAATGCTGCCATGAACTCCATTCAATACAAAGCAGAACTTGCTTTGGTAAGAAGTCAGAACATTGACATCACCCATTTCGAGGAAAAAATGAATAAGTTTAAAGACGGATTCGCAAGAAATTACGAGCTGGCAAGCCGCAAGTTCAAAGATGCCATTGACGGCATTGACAAAACCATCAAAGAATTGGAAAAAACCAAAGCGGCTTTGCTCTCATCCGAAAATAACCTTCGGCTGGCCAATGAAAAAACCGAAGACCTCACCATCAAAAAGCTCACCCACGGCAACCCCACCATGAAAGCCAAGTTTGACGAACTTGACAGGCCATAAAAAAGCCGGCCTTTCGATGGCTGCTCTGTCAGGCAACTGATTTTGAAACTACACTTAAAAACCCTTCGGCATTTTGACAATATGTTGAGGGGTTTTTTGGTTGCGGGAAAGTGCGGAAGGGGATGAAAGCAAACGTTTTTGTTTTAAGCTCAACTGCAATGATTTAAGCTTCAAATTCTATCTCAAATCAGACTTCTGCAACCCTATCCGAAGTAGATTTTTTTTTTTGCGAATTGCTTTAAAAAGTAACCCTTCGCGCAAAGGCAT
>JADYZK010000475.1 GCA_020853175.1 Bacteroidales bacterium | reverse complement strand
TTTGCGGGCTTCATCAAAAAACAGTCCTATGGATTCATCTGTTTAATAGGCACCGTTGACGAACTCCTTTTCTACCTTCGGCCACTGAATCACTTGTTCCATCGGATAATCGTAAGGCGCATGGGAGCTCAATGTGAAAATAGTTGCAAAAAAGGGCTCTTGCATCCGAGAAAGTTGGTTGGCGGCGTAAGGTAGCAAAATCCCGTCGTGAACACCCAACCTGCCACGTGGCATGGCTTTGGGTAGGTCTTTGCCCTCCACAACCACATCAATTTCATTGTACATAAGGTATGACAGGATGTTGCCGTAATTGAGTTGACCTCCGAAGTAAAAAGCACTTTGAAAACCTGCTTTTCTCAGATCCTTTGTCAAAGAAGGCAACGAAGCGTATTTATCGGGATGATCGGTGATGGTAGTGATCGGGATTCCGGGCAATCCGGCATAAATGGCACTCATGGCCTGTTGTGAGCGGTTGGCACTGGCGTAAAACTGTGTAAACAAAAGTCCCTCCCTCTCTAACGAATGTAAAAAGGGAGTTATTCCCGGCTCTCCGCCCAACGACTCAATTAAGTCGGCAGAAAAACTTTCGAGCAATAGTACTACAATGTTAGGCCGAGGGGCTTTCAAGATGGAGATGGTGGTGTCGTTTAACACTTCGTGAAGCACTTTTACTGCTTCACGGGCTTCGGCTTCCGGCATGGAAACAAAGAGGTTCTCACCTTTTAATCTGTTGGCATTTAACAAGTTAAAACTGATGTTGTACAACGGATTTACAGCTGTCAGGTTGAGCATGTTGTGTTTGCTGAAATACACTGAACTTACACTCACCGGAATGGCCGAAAGCCCTCCTCTCGCTCCCACAAAAAGGAATGGAATCCAAATGAAGGCAGCAAAAAGAGGTTTTATGGAAGGTTTTAGAGCGTTTTTTTGCCTTCTTTTAAAAATGAGAAAATAAAGCCCAAAGCCGGCTGCTGCCTGCAAAGCCCACAACAGCATTAAAAGCAATATTTCAGAAATGGAAACGGTGTGAAAAATCTCCGATGGATTGCTGAGATAAGCCAAAGCTTTTACGGATAGTTTCGTTTTCCATTCGGCATACAAACCCAGTTCAGCACTGGCAATCAAAGCGTACAAAACAATGATAAAACCAATAAAAAACCGATGGATATGTTTGAAAAGCGGACGTGTAGTGGTGTAAAACAAAGTAAGAAACACCAATGAAACCAACATGAGATAAGAGGCTGTTGATAAATCGAGCAGCCAGCTGTGCACGAAAAGTTGACCGATTTCTGCCATTCCAACGCCCTCAAGGCGAATCATTTCTGAATAATAAGCCAAAAAGATGGCGCGGAGAAGAGCGAAAAAGAGCATCCAGAGAACCGTCAGCCGAAGAAGGACAAAAGAAAGTTGCTTCATCATTTTAAAATATCTACAAAAGTAATTTTAATGCTGATAAGATTGCGTTTCAATGTTTTTCAAAACCCTGAGGTTGGATTGAAATGCTTAATTTTGCCTTGAAGCAGAAAAAAGCGCTCACAAAAAACCAACATCATGTCCATCAAAGATCGCCTTTTACAAGTTCAACAGACTATACCAAAGCATGTTACATTGGTTGCCGTGTCGAAAACCATGCCCAACAGTGCCATTTTAGAAGCTTACGAAGCAGGTCAACGTCATTTTGGTGAAAACAAAGTGCAGGAGCTGACCGAAAAGCAAGCCGCTTTGCCCAATGACATCAAATGGCATTTTATTGGCCACTTGCAAAGCAATAAAGTGAAGTTTATCGCTCCTTTTGTTGATTTGATTGAGGGAGTTGACAGCCTGAAATTGTTAAAAGAAATCAACAAACAAGCCTTGAAAAACAACCGTATTCAGCGTTGTCTGCTTCAGTTTTTCATTGCTGACGAAGAAACCAAATTTGGATTGAATCGTGAAGAAGCTACAGAAATCATTGAGGCCATAACTAAAGAATCTTTAAAAGCAGTGGAAATTTGTGGTGTGATGGGTATGGCTACTTATACCGACAATGAAGACCAAATCAAATCAGAATTCAGACAACTTAAAAGCATTTTCGATGAACTGAAAACAGATTTTTTCAGCGATAATGCTGCTTTTCAAATCATCAGCATGGGGATGTCGGGCGATTATTCTTTGGCCATTGCCGAGGGCAGCAACCAAGTGCGCATTGGAAGTACTATTTTTGGTGTCCGTGTGTACAACACATAGAAATGCTTTTTGAAAACTAACCCACAACCGGCATTGATGAATTGTAGCTCTGAAAATGCAATCACCAATTTTCTTCCTCCTCGCATTCAAGTTACGCTGTTCTTTGTGGCTGTTTGGTTGTGTTTATGGCCGATTGGCAGCTTCGGACAGAAGCCGTTAAAAATTAAGAAAGAGGCCTTTGGTCATCGAGAATACCTCCAATACACCGTTTCCTACCATTGGGGAATCCTTTGGATTGATGCCGGAACGGTTGATTTTAAGGCAGAAGGCCCCACTGATTCAAAATCTTTCTGGCATTTTAAAAGCACAGGGGC
>JADYZK010000474.1 GCA_020853175.1 Bacteroidales bacterium | reverse complement strand
GTGATTATTCATGAAAGATTCTATGTCATTGGCCTCGATAGGAATATGTTCCATCAGGTCAATGGGTTGGTTACGAGTAACCAAAATATCATTTTCGATGCGGATACCGATGTTTTCTTCGCGGATATACAGACCAGGTTCACAACTCAGCACCATGCCGGCTGCCAACGGTGTAAATTTTGATCCTACATCATGCACATCGAGACCGATGTGATGGGCGACGCCGTGCATGAGGTATTGGCGATAAAGCGGAGCATCGGGCGACTGATTTTGAACGTCCTCAGCAGAAAAAAGTCCCAAACCAATCATTTCGTCTTCCATCATTTTCCACACCGCCTCATTGATTTTGGCAATGGTGTTTCCGGGCACGTAGAGCGAGACAGCTTTTTTGAAAACCTGTAAAACAGCATCATAACAGGCGCGTTGGCGGGGGCTAAATGTTCCGTTCACCGGAATTGTCCGGCTCAAATCGGCGGTATAATTGGCATATTCAGCACCAAAATCGAGCAAAAGCAGATCGCCATCAGCAAGAAGATCGCTGTTGTCGTTGTAGTGGAGGGTGCACGCGTTTTTTCCACCGGCAATGATGGGAAAATATCCATGTCCGCTGGCTCGATTCACCGTGACGGCATAGCTTATTTGCGCTTCCACTTCAAACTCGAACATGCCGGGTGTGAGGGTAGTAAGGATTTTCTCAAAAGCGTGTTGGGTGATGTTGCAGGCTTCTTGAAGCAACGCTATTTCAACAGGCGATTTGATGGTGCGCAGTCCTTCGAGCAGGGGAGCCGAACGGCGAAATTCGTACAAAGGGAAATCTTCTTTTAGTCGTTTAGCCCATCGGGTTTGTAAGCTATCGGTCTGGGGATAAAATTTCGCATACTCGTTGCTGTTCACGTAAACTTGTTGCGCGTAGCTCATACATTCGCGCAAAACGGCCTCGAAATCTTCATGCACCATCACTTTGTTGATGCCCGAAATTTGTTGCGCTTCTTTTTGCGTAAGGACATGCCCTTCCCAAATTTCTTTGGTTGGGGAGAAAGCTTCAATAAACAACACTTCGCGTAAGTCAGGATGGGGACAATCGGGAAACAAGAGAAGAAGGGCGTTTTCTTGTTCAATGCCGGTAAGATAAAAAAAGTCGGAGGCTTGTCTGAACGCAAAATATTGATCTCCATTGCGGTGCATTTTTTCACCTGCAACATTTATGGATAAACTCAGTGGGGGCAACAGCGGGATAAAACGGTCGCGATTGGTGATAAATAAATCCGGAGGTATGGGCCGATAACGCATGATAAAAATTAAATGTTTAATTTAGAAACATTCTAATATATAGAAAACAAAATATATTCCTACATTTGTTGCAGTAGTGCAATTCGACAAAAATAAGGCATAAATAGCTGAAATCAAAAAAATAGAGGTTCAATTGTTTTCTATAAAAAATCAAACGTTATTCTTATGGTAAAGATCACCTATTCTTCCATCACCAAGAAAATCGTCATGTCGCTGGTGGGCTTGTTTCTTTCCAGCTTTCTGGTGGTGCATTTGAGTATCAATCTGTTGCTGCTTTTCGATGATACTCGGCAACTTTTCAATGAGGCAGCTCATTTCATGGCAACCAACCCGCTTATTCAAATCTTTCAGTGGGTGTTGTTTTTGGGTTTTGTCCTTCATATCATTTTGGGTTTGGTGCTACAAATCCAAAACTGGATGGCACGCCCGGTGCGCTATGAGCGCGCGGGATCATCGGAAATGTCGTTCTTTTCCAAGTACATGATCCATACCGGTGCTGTTGTGCTAATCTTTCTCATCATCCACTTTGCCAACTTTTTTGTGATAGCCAAATTTGGAGAATTGGGTTCAATAGATTACCCAACAGGCACTTATGAAGATTTGGGTATTCTGGTTGTCAACCTTTTCAGCGATGGATATTATGTAGCATTTTATGTAGTTGCCATTTTGTTGCTGGGATTTCATCTCGAGCATGGTTTTCAGTCGGCTTTCCAATCGTTGGGTCTCAACCACAGCAAATACACTCCTGCCATCAAGGTGGTCGGAACGCTTTTCGCCATTGCTGTAACCCTTGGCTATGTAGCCATTCCATTAGTTATTTATTTCTTTAAATAAGCATAAGATATGGGCAAGTTAGAAGCAAAAATACCAAGCGGTCCTTTGTCAGAAAAATGGACCAATTACAAAGCACATCAAAACTTAGTGAACCCTTCCAACAAACGTCGGCTCGACATTATCGTTGTTGGGACTGGTCTTGCCGGGGCAGCGGCGGCAGCCAGCTTTGGTGAGTTGGGCTTTAACGTGAAGGTTTTCGGAATCCACGACAGCCCTCGAAGGGCACACAGCATCGCCGCACAAGGCGGACTCAACGCTGCTAAAAACTATCCCAACGATGGCGATAGTGTTTTCAGGTTGTTTTACGACACCATTAAAGGAGGTGACTACCGTTCACGCGAAGCCAACGTTTACCGATTGGCCGAAGTGAGCAACGACATCATTGACCAATGTGTGGCCCAAGGCGTTCCTTTTGCGCGCGAATATGGGGGCTTGTTAGACAACCGTTCCTTTGGTGGTGCGCAGGTTTCGCGTACTTTTTATGCCCGCGGACAAACCGGCCAACAGCTGCTGTTGGGAGCATACAGTGCCTTGAGCAAAGAGATAGCCAAAGGAAGCGTGAAGATGTTTACCCGCAGTGATATTCTCGATGTGGTGATAGCCGACGGAAAAGCCAGAGGCATTATTACCCGCAACCTTATCACCGGCGATATTGAACGCCACTCGGCCCATGCTGTCGTATTGGCCACAGGCGGTTACGGGAATGTGTTTTTCCTCTCCACCAATGCCATGACCTCTAACGGCAGTGCCGTTTGGAAAGCATTTAAAAAAGGAGCATTTTTTGGCAATCCAAGCTTCACACAAATTCATCCAACATGTATTCCTGTTCATGGCGATTATCAATCGAAGCTTACGCTGATGAGCGAAAGCTTGCGCAACGACGGGCGGATTTGGGTGCCAAAATTTGCCGAAGATGCCGAAAAAATCCGAAAAGGAACCATGAAACCCACGCAGTTGGCTGAAGACAGACGCGATTATTATCTCGAAAGACGCTATCCTGCTTTTGGAAACTTAGTTCCTCGCGATGTGGCTTCACGTGCTGCCAAAGAACGTTGCGATGCCGGCTTCGGGGTTGGTACAACAGGATTGGCCGTTTATCTTGACTTTGCCGACGCCATCAAACGCTTGGGCAAGCATGTGATTGAGGCGCGCTATGGCAACCTCTTCCAGATGTATGAAAAAATTGTGGATGAAAATCCTTACCAAACACCTATGATGATCTTTCCGGCGGTGCATTATACCATGGGAGGCCTTTGGGTTGACTATGAATTGCAGACCACCATTCCCGGATTATTTGCCGCCGGCGAAGCCAACTTTTCCGATCACGGCGCCAACCGCTTAGGCGCTTCAGCACTCATGCAAGGGCTTTCTGATGGATATTTCGTGTTGCCCTATACCATTCAAAATTATCTCGCCGATCAAATCTCAGTGCCTAAAATCAGTACTGAATTGCCCGAATTTGATCAAGCTGAGCAGGCAGTGAAAGCCACCATTCAACGTTTAATTGCCGTTAATGGCACAAAAACGGTTGACAGCTATCACCGCAAGTTAGGTCACATTATGTGGGATTATGTAGGAATGGCGCGCAACAGAGAAGGTTTGCTCAAGGCGATTAAAATGATTCAAGAGCTCAAAATTGATTACTGGAAAAACGTTAAAATACCCGGGAAAAACGAGATGGTGAACCCCGAGCTTGAAAAAGCACTGCGCGTTGCCGATTTTATTGAGATGGGCGAGTTGATGGCGCGCGACGCTCTCAAGCGTGAAGAATCATGTGGAGGTCACTTTAGAGAAGAGTTCCAAACCCCCGAAGGTGAAGCCTTGCGCGATGATAACAACTTTACTTTTGTGTCGGCCTGGGAATATAAAGGCGAAGCAGCTGAACCTGAAATGCACAAAGAGCCCCTTGCTTTTGAGTTCATTGAGGTGAAACAACGCAATTATAAATAATGGATTGATTCTCTTACGACAAAAACAGATAAAAATGGATTTTACATTAAAAATATGGAGGCAAGCCTCCGCACAGGATAAAGGCCAGTTTGTGAATTACAAGGT
>JADYZK010000473.1 GCA_020853175.1 Bacteroidales bacterium | reverse complement strand
GGAAAACTTCCGGTTGAAAGTTCAGTTTTCATGCAAGGCAAGCGTTCGGAGCTTCAAAAAAAGAAAGAAAAAATGGATCAGCCGACAACAACGCGTAAGCGTTTCAAATCGGTGTTTCGACCTGTAATTGCCACCGATAGCATCGAACAAACACCGCTTCCTGTGCGCCAGGGGGCCTTTCGTATCAGTGGTAAACAACGGCTGGCGCTGCTCAACCAAGGAAAAGAAAGCCTGTTAAACGAAAAAAGAACTGACCCCAAAAGGCGAAACTATTTTGTTGAATATTTTTATGATGAGCTGATCACCCAAGTGGATTTTACTTACATCAATTACAGTTACCAGCCTTTTAGCGGTGGTGGCTCGCCGATTTTTTTAAATCCAGGACTGAATGTTTTTCTTGGCGTTAACTTCAACGATTTGCTCGAAGATTACCGTATCAGTGCCGGCGTGAGGCTCAATACCAACTTGGCCAACAATGAATACGCGCTGTCGTTTACCAACCTTAAATTTCGCCTCGACCGTACCATCGTATTGCACCGCCAAAGTGTTGAAGATTTTGGTGATACAGCCTACACCCGCACCCATTCGCATCAGGCTTTTTATATGGTGAGCTGGCCCTTAAAAGAAACACTCGCCGTGAAAGGAACGGCCATCTATCGCAACGATATGAAGGTGTTTTTGGCCACCGATCAAAGCAACCTGAGAAGAAAAAACATTTACGAGAACTGGGCAGGTCTGCGGGCTGAACTGGTTTTCGACAATTCACGGAAGATAGGCACCAATCTTTTTACGGGGATGCGCTGGAAAGTTTTTGGCGAATATTATCAGTTGGTGGCCTCGCCTTCGCGTAATTTTGTGGTGCTGGGCTTCGACTGGCGACACTACCAGCGCATACACCGCAACTTTATTTGGGCCAATCGCATGGCCGGAAGTACCTCTTTTGGCCAAAATAAGTTGATTTACTATCTGGGTGGGGTGGATAACTGGCTGATACCCAAATTCAGTCAAGAAACGCCCATTGATTATGGACAAAACTATGCTTACCAAACCTTAGCCACCAATTTGCGTGGGTTTCATCAAAACATCCGCAACGGAAACAATTTCGTGGTTGCCAATTCCGAGCTGCGTTTTCCTGTGTTCAGCTACCTTTTTCAAAATCCCATCAGCTCAGCTTTCATTCGTGATTTTCAATTGCTTGCCTTTGGCGATATCGGCACTGCTTGGACGGGGATTAATCCCTATGATCCATCTAACTCCTTATACACGAGGTATGTATATAGCGGTCCACTGTCCATTTCTGTCGAAGTTCAAAAAGACCCTATTGTGGGTGGTGTGGGTTTTGGCGCACGAACAACCTTGCTGGGCTATTTTGTAAGGGCCGATGTGGCATGGGGTATCGAAGATGCGCGCATCAACAAACCGGTTCTTTATCTTTCTTTCAGTCTCGATTTTTAAACCTCAACTTTCATGACAACTTCAACCATTATTTTGCTCATCGCGATAGGCCTTTTTGCAGGTGTTTTCAGTGGAATGATTGGTCTTGGTGGCGGATTGATTATTATTCCTGCCTTGATGTACCTACTCCACATGGATCAACATGCCGCGCAAGGAACGAGTTTGGCGCTGATGCTGCCGCCCATCGGCCTGATGGCGGCGTATAATTATTACAAAGCAGGAGCCTTAAACATTCAATTCGCGGCGGTTATCGCCATAGCTTTTTTTGTTGGCGGTTACTTTGGTTCGCGATGGGCGCTTAACATGCCGGAGGCACTTTTGCGGAAAATATTTGCAGTAACGTTAATTGCAGTGGCTATCAAAATGTTATGGACGAAATAGATACTGCCGGCTGCCAAACCATCAAAAAGTGAAGGCCGTGCCAAAAATAATTATTGGCTCGCAAATCCTTCCTATTCCCTTGTCGGACGGAACATTGAAAAGTTATCAACAGTGCAATGTTCAAAAAATCATTTTTTAGCATCAAATCGAAGCATTAAAAATGGCTTGAGTGTAGTATCTTGCAGTCCCCTTAAAAATCGGGTTGCAATATAATAACAGCCTTATTTGCTTTGCTTTAGTTTTACAAACAACAAAAAACACACAGTATAGACATGGAAAATAATCTTTTTGCTAACTACGAGACCACAGCAAAAGAGGACAAGGAAAGTTCCTTGTTTGAAAAGATAAAAGAGGTAAGATCAAAAATGGAGATGAGAGACACGAAAGCTGAAGCCATGCCTTTTGAGACAGAAAATGAATCGCCAAAACCAACGGAAGCAAACGCCACTTCAGGGCCAACATATGGCCACGATGAAGTGATTGCAGCGGCATCAGCCTACTTTAATGGCGACACCTTAGCGGCCAACGTTTGGATGAACAAATATGCTTTGAAAGACAGCGATGGCAACCTTTTTGAGCTCACCCCCGATGATATGCACCGTCGTTTGGCATCGGAAATTGCCAGAATCGAAAAAAAGTATCCCAACCCGCTTTCTGAACAAGAGTTGTTTGATGTATTGCGCGATTTTCGCTACATCGTTCCACAAGGAAGCCCCATGGCGGGCATTGGAAATAATTTTCAGGTTTCCTCCCTGTCCAACTGTTTTGTTATCGGAAACGATGGCCCATCCGACTCTTATGGCGGCATCATGAAAGTGGATCAGGAGCAAGTGCAATTGATGAAACGTCGCGGTGGCGTGGGTCACGATTTGTCGCACATCCGACCCACCGGTAGTCCGGTAAAAAACAGTGCCCTCACCAGTACCGGAGTAGTGCCTTTTATGGAACGCTATTCCAACTCCACCCGCGAGGTGGCACAAGATGGCCGTCGGGGAGCGTTGATGCTGAGCATCAGCGTGAAACATCCCGATGCCGAAAAATTTATTGATGCCAAAATGGAACTTGGAAAAGTGACCGGCGCCAACGTTTCGGTGCGCATTACCGATGAGTTTATGCAGGCGGTGCAGGACAACAAAAGTTTTGTTCAACAATACCCTATTGACAGCAAAAACCCATGGTTTGTTCAAGAAATTGATGCGCGTAAACTGTGGGACAAGCTCATCCACAACGCATGGTCATCGGCCGAACCCGGCATCTTATTCTGGGATACCATCATCAGAGAATCCATCCCCGACAGCTACGCCGATCTTGGGTTTAAAACCCTCTCTACCAATCCTTGCGGCGAGATCCCCCTCTGTGCTTATGACAGTTGCCGCTTGTTGGCAGTCAATCTCTACAGTTATGTAGAAAACCCTTTTACATCGCATGCCACTTTTAATGTGGAACTGTTTGCCAAACATTCGCGTATGGCACAGCGCATTATGGATGATATTGTGGATTTGGAAATAGAAAAAGTGGATGGTATCATTGCAAAAATAAATGCCGACCCCGAAACCATTGAAGTAAAAGGTGTGGAGCTGCGTTTATGGCAAAATATCCGCAAAAAAGCCCTTCAAGGCCGCCGCACAGGCATTGGTATCACTGCCGAAGGCGATATGTTGGCTGCATTAGGCATCCGTTACGGATCGCCGGAAGCCATCAGTTTTTCAACCGAAGTGCATCGTCTTTTGGCGCTTGAAGTTTATCGCTCATCGGTGGATATGGCCGAAGAAAGAGGTGCGTTTGAGGTGTATGATGCAGAAAGAGAAAAAGACAATCCATTTATTGGACGCATTAAAGAGACTGCCCCAAATTTGTACGAAAAAATGAAAAAAATCGGGCGACGCAACATCAGTATGCTTACCATTGCACCTACAGGAAGTGTAAGTATTTGCACACAGACCACTTCGGGTATCGAGCCAGTTTTTATGGTGAGTTATAAACGACGCAGGAAAGTAAATCCCAACGATAGAAATGTTACCGTGAGTTTTGTGGACGAGGTGGGTGACGCTTGGGAAGAGTACAACGTTTTTCATCCCAAATTTGAAACCTGGCTTTCCGTTAACGGCTACGATGTTAAAGACGTGAAAAGCTACAACGAAGAGCGTTTGCAGCAAATCATAACTGAATCGCCCTATTACAAAGCTACCTCCAACGACATTGATTGGGTGAGCAAAGTGAAAATGCAAGGCGACATTCAAAAATGGGTGGATCATTCCATCAGCGTAACCGTGAACGTTCCTGCCAATGTAAGTCAAGAACTGGTGAGCGATATTTATACCACGGCGTGGAAACACGGCTGTAAAGGAATGACCATCTACCGCGACGGATCACGTTCAGGGGTGTTGGTGAGTGCCGATGAAAAAAAATCGAATGACAGTAACGACGATTTCAAAGAAACAACTGCTCCGCAACGCCCACACCGTCTTGAAGCTGATGTTGTTCGTTTTCAAAACAACTACGAAAAATGGATCGCCGTCGTAGGACGCATCAATGGCAAACCTTATGAAATTTTTACCGGAAAAGCCGATGATTTTTTCCTTCCTCCATGGGTGGAAAACGGCTGGGTGATGCGCGAAAAAAACAAAAGCGAAAAAGCCCGTTACGACTTTCAATTTGAAGACAAGCAAGGTTACAAAGT
>JADYZK010000472.1 GCA_020853175.1 Bacteroidales bacterium | reverse complement strand
CAGAAATGATACCACAAACCGGCCGGAAGTTCAACATCCAAGCGCAGTTGGCCGGCCTCAGTGACAGGACAAACCAATAAATCGTTTCCAAAATAATACTGAGAAAACAACTCAGAAAAACGGCGATCGTTGGTATTTTGCCACAACATGGGCCGAACGATGGGGATGCCGGTTTGAGCGGTTTGCCAGGCAGTAGTGTAAATATATGGCAGCAACTCATAACGCAGTTTCATAAAATGCCGCACAATGCGTTGGGTGGTGTCATTAAAAAAGATGGGTTCGGAAGGAATTCCCGATCCATGAGGCCGCAAGATGGGCGTAAAAACAGCAAACTGAAGCCAGCGGGTGTAAAGTTCATCATCTTTCACGCCGGTTGCAAAACCACCGGCATCGGAGTGCATATAAGGAATGCCCGAGAGGCTCATGTTGAGCATAGCAGGAAGCTGAGCCTTGAGACCGCCCCAGCTCCGACTGATGTCACCGCTCCAAGGCACAATCCCATAGCGTTGGGTGCCGGCATACCCACTGCGGGCTAAAAAGAATAACCTTTTGTTGGGGAAATCTTTTTTAAAACGGTCGGCAATCATCTTGGTCCAATCGTGGCCCTAAATATTGTGCACCTCATTGGCTTTTCCCCACACATGATGGATGTCGGCAGGATGACTTTCGGGTTCGCCGAGATCGCCCCACAAACCTTCAACGCCAATATCGAACTGTTTACGGTATTGTTTCCAAAGCCAATCTTGGGCCTCAGGTTTAAAAATGTCAATCAAAGAGCCGGGGCCGAAATAAAATTGTTGATCCACATAAGAATTTCCAATACTGTCGGTCACAAGAATCCCCAAAGCATCGGCCTCGCGCCAGTTGGCCAGGCTATCAATGATATAAGGCTCTGAAATGGTGATGGTTCTGACGCCTTTGCTTTTGAATTTTTGAATCATTTTTTCAGGCTCGGGCCATGAGGGTTTCCACCAATCCAAACGACCGAGATGACCAAGAATACTGTCGCCAAACCAATAAAAATCGAGGATTATAGCATCAATCGGGAAATCCTTAGCAATCATGCTATCAACGATGGCCTCTGTTTCTGCTTGGGTGCGGTAGGCCATCCGCGACTGCAAATTGCCATAAGCCCAGCGGGGCAACATGGGTTGTTTTCCGGTGAGTGAAGCGTATTGTTTGAGAATAGCCGCCGGATTTTGACCTGTGATAAGAAAATAACGCATGGGGCCACTTTCGGCAGCAAACTCCAAAACGCCATCGCCTTTGCTGTCGGCATCGAACCAGCCTTTGGACGGATTGTCAACAAAAAGCATATAATTTTCTGAAGACAACAAGGTCGGGATCATGTAGTTGAGGTTGTTGGCCCCAAACTCATAATTATAATCAGGGCGGTTGTACAATCCCAGCATTTGACCTCTGAGGTTGAGCCCCGAAGCCCGTCCACCGCTGCCATACAGCTTCTCTCCTACTTCCAATTTGAACCGCATACCGGTAGCATCGCTGCGTTTAAAAAATCCTTTTTCTTCTTTCAAAAAAGCTTGTCCGTTGGTGAGATAAGAAATAGTAAACGGATTTTTCTGAATCAATACTTGGATGCCTTTCAGATCGAAAATCAACATGGAAGGCGTTTCGGAAACCACCGGTTCAATGACTGCGGGCTTTAGTATCACGGCATGTGACGGATAAAAATCCTCAAATTTTTGGGGATGCCAACTCACCTCTATAATGCTGTCGGTGAAAGGTCTGAAAGCAATCATACCTTCGGAGGTTTCAACAAACACACATCCTTCTTTTTGGGTGAAACCTTTGTAAATTTTGTTGTTAAACAAATATGTTGGCGCTTTCTTTTCAACAGCTACAAAGCCTTTAAATGGAAGATAGAAGTCGGTATTTTTAGCCGATTTTCCAACTTTGCTGCCGTCTTCGTTGCGAAAAACGAAAGCCATTTGAAGCGTTTTTATCCCTTCGGGAATGGAATAAAAATCGTTAGGAACGAAAGTAGCTTGATAAAGATTGTCGCCTACAGCTGTCATGGCCATTTTTTTGTCGGCTTTTCCCCAGTCGCCGGTAGCAAATTTCCAGTCTTTCTCATCGCGACTGGCATCGGTAATGATTCCCGTATGGAAATAGACTGTTCCATCAAAGTCCTTTAAGGCCGCGTTGCCTTGCGTGGCATCATAAATAATGGTTACACTTTCAGAAGGCAGCGGTTGCTGAGGAATAACCCTTAACGTCTGTGCTTGTATGCCTTGGGCAAAATAGAATGCAAATATCAATAGAATAAAGAAAATGAAATTGAAACGTAGAATCATGTTGATGAGTTATTTGAGTTGAATGACCCGTGCCGACATGGCAGGAACGCTGATCATGCGCAATTGGTCGAAATAAGTGCGGCTCAACAGGTCGGTGCCGGTGCTGTATCCATTTAAGTTTTCAGCAAAACGGTCGGTTTTGAAGGTGCGGCTTTCGTCGTTGTTGTTGATGACCACCATGACTGAGGCCTCATCGGTATAGCGGAAATACACGTAAACGCCCTCTTCGGGAACATAATGTTTGAGTTCGCCTTGAGCGATAAGCGGATTGTCTTTGCGCCAGT
>JADYZK010000471.1 GCA_020853175.1 Bacteroidales bacterium | reverse complement strand
TGGGGCGTGATGTAGTTGTACCAAACATGACGGAAAGCGATGGAGTGTTTGGGTTGGGCGAAAGCGGGTGTTTGAGCCAGCAGGAAGACCAGCAAAAACAAAAATCCCAATTGGTTTTTCATACAGAATGGTTTGGTTTTGGAAAAGTTTGAATGTTTTGTAAGGCTAATGTAAACTTTTTTAAGGAATAACCAAACAAAATATCATATTCAAAACGAAACCTTAGAAATGCCCGAGTAGTCAAACAGCGTCGGATCGAGCGCCAGAATTTCTCCGGTGCGTTTGTTTTGGAGCAGCACAAAGTCGTGGTCTTTGAAAAAAGGATGGTTGATGTAAGGATGCACGTTGTGCCCTAAAACATACAATTGTCCGGCATACGGCCGGGCGGTCCATTCGTCGGAAAGGTTGTGTTTTTCAAAAAGATATGTACAAACAGAAGCGCAAAACGCGGCATAACCAACGCAATGCGCTGTGCGTGTGTGAATCAACCGGTTGGGATCGCTGCTGTTTTGCTCGGCCGTGTAGTGTAATGCGGCGGCTGTGGCGGCTAGTCCTGCTTTGGCAACGGAATTGCCATCCGACAGCTTTTTTCCGGCAACTTGTTTTTCGATGAAGTTGAGCAGCTCCGGGTCGGTGATTGTATAGCTTGGCCGGTCACCCACGACTCTGTAAGTCACCAATAGGCGGTACAATGGTCCGCGCAACAGCAGGCAAAGGGTGATGGTGGCGAGGAGGATATAGAGAGAGCGTTTGAGGGTGCGCATAAGAACCCTTTATTTCAACTCCTCGATAATTGATTCAATTTCCAAAATCAATCCTGGAATATCCTTTGTTGCAGTTTCCCATACAGTATCCAGATCAACATCAAAATAATCATGAATCAATTTATCCCGCATTCCTGCAATTGCCCGCCACGGTACTTGAAAGTACTTTTCCCGAAACTCAATGCTCAAGCACTTGGTTGCTTCGCCGGCAACCTCAATTTTTCGAATGATCGCATCTTGCTTTTCTTCATCCTCTTGAAAGGCTTCGTAGCTAACATCCTCCAAGTATTGACCAACCTTGACAAAGCTGTCAAGGATATGATCAAGGTAAATTCGGTCGTCTTTTTTCATCCGTAAATGGTGATAAGATCCCTTTCAATGGACTTTTTAAGACGAGGGTTTTTCAAACTATTCTCCGTGACCAAATCAATGGGTATACCCAGCATATCGGAGAGCTCCTGTTCGATCTGAACCAGCTTAAGCAGACTTATCCTGTCGTTAAATTTGATGAGGATGTCCAAGTCGCTGTCTTTGTTGTTCTCTCCCCTGGCAAATGAACCAAAGACACCTATCTTGGCAGGATGGTATGGCAGGAGGTATTGCAACAGCTTTCCTTGAAGTTCTTTATCCATGGTTTACATACGTTGATCAACAAAGTTAAGGGTTTTGAGCTAAATTTAGACTTCCTTCTTCAGTTGATGATTCGCTATTTTTAAGAGCCAAAAAGTGGTGAAGCGTGTAAGCAATTGTTTTTTAGGCTCACTCACCCAAAGCCTTCCTGATTTCCATCGTCATCGAATCCGTGCAATCTTCAAAATCCGGCAAAAACACATCGGTTGCATCGTCGAAATAACGGAAAAATGCATAAGGCTCACGGATGAAGGCAAATTGCCCACCGAAGGCCGGAGAGCGTATGTAATTCGGCGGAAATTCGATGCGTGGTTGGATAAGGATACAATCGCCGTTATTTAATGGGCCGATACCTACCATAAAATATTCCCACCAACCTGGACTTATCAATATTTTTTCGGTACTGGGAAGTTCCATTGGTTGGATTTTATGCAAAATCCAATCGTTATTTTGATTTTCCACAACATAGGCATCCACATAGGTTGATTTAAATTCGTTGCAAATGAATGCTTCCATGTACAAAGTATCAGGGATATTGCTAGTCACGGAAAGCATTACCAGTAAATTAGGATGAAAGTTGAAGGAATCCAAACTTTTTCCAAATCTCCAATCCAAATCCTGTGGATAATAGTGACGTTCTAGCCTAATTTCAATTTCTTTTTTTACAAAACCAACAGGTTTCGGGTCACTTGCAACACAATGCAAGGCAAGTAAAGAAATAAATACTAATCTTTTCATATCTCCAAACAATTATCCGTCCTTTCATCTTCTTTTAAAAACAACCTTGATATTCTGATATTCAAATTCTCCCAACCAGTCACTACAAAATGGCCTTGTATCGTAGAAATATACCCTTTAAACTTAGGAGCATTTATAAATTTCGCTGTTCGAGCTTTTTTGTAGTGCACAATGTTGCCAAAAGTAATGGTTAAGCTCTTAAACAACACATCGCTTTTTATTGGTATAACAACATAAAGCATTTTGGAACCTCCCGGAGGAATCGTATGCAACTTACATGAAGCATTAAAATTCCAGTCTGTGGTTTTGTCTTTTGTAGAATCAATAGCCTCTAATTCTAATAAAATTCGACAATTTAAACTTGCCCGACTATCGCCTTCAAGCCATAACGTATCTTGAGAGTTGTTTTTTACATTAAAATAGACACGAATGGATTCAAAGGTGTTTCGATACACGTCAGCACGTTTGGCACTGACATACGAAAAAGCAATAAAATCATCAATCTCCATTTCTTTGTTCACGGATTGACATTGAAATGAAGAAACAATTGAAAATAAAACCAATACTATATTTTGCACAAATCTATTATTCATAGATGATTTGATTATTAACCTTTTGTGTAACTCATGAACTTCATATCAACTATGTTAAGATATAAAACTGAACTACAACCGAAAAAATAACAATAAAAATGTTGATTAATTTTTCCTTGTCTTTGTACCAGAAGTTAGCGGCGTATATCAATGGTGGCAAATTTGCAAGTATTATAAGGGTTTTAGCGTAATTTTTTATAAAGAAACTACTTACTGCATTAGGATGAAGTCCAGCATATAAAAACCACATCGCAATCAGCGTTACTATCCATGAAAAACAATACAAACTGAAATGCTTGTTGTCTGACATTGTCTAATTTGAATTTTTAACAAGTGAAAATACAACTCAACTTTGCAAAACCTCAACCCACCCCATTTCCTTCTCCACCCAAACCCCATACGCAGCGTCAACATCCAGTTTCAACGCCTCCTTGGATCCATAAACAACTCCGTTTTCATCGGAAAATTTTGCAGGATCAGCAAGAAACATCAGCAATTCCATATCGATTTTTTCAACTTCGATTGGCTCGGTCAAAAAGGCTTTTGCGCGATTCTCCACTTCGAAACTTTCGCCCAGCTCATCCAAGATCTGTTGGTAAACCTTGTTTGCAAACCTCTGAAAAAGTTCAAACATCCTGCCCGACCAAAAAGAGGGATAACCCTGGTAAACCGGGTTTAACACTTCCCCAAACATTTCCATCATCAAATGAATTTGGTCTATGGTATCGGGTTTTAGTCCCAATCCAGCCAAATCCGTAATGTTGTATCCGAATTTCGATTCGGTTGCGGCGTCGTTTGCCCAAAGTGGGCTGTCGGTGTAGTCGAGCAGAAATTTTAGCTTCATCAAACAAATGTAGGAACGGTTTTGCAAAAAGCCCTGAAGGGGCGCAATATGTCAGCATGGGGTGAAGCCCCATGTATGCAGTTAAGAATTAATCCGGAGCCCTGAAGGGGCGAAATATTGGTTTGTAAAGTGCCTAAATTCAGACGTTTAACATCGTACTACACCCATATTTCGCCCCTTCAGGCTACGGCTTACACACATCTTTACACTTGTGAAATCAACTCGCTCCGGCAGGAGCGATATCTTGGTAGAAGTAATTCCAACAAACGATCGGCGCTCCGGCAGGAGCGCTATCTCACGGTACCTGGA
>JADYZK010000470.1 GCA_020853175.1 Bacteroidales bacterium | reverse complement strand
TGCCTATGAAACCGGCAGCACCGGTTACAACAATCATTTTTTCCATTTCTAATTCCTTTGAAGTTTTACGAAGACAGGCCTTTGATTTGTTGCTCGAGCACTTTGATGCGCGATTCGGCATCGGCTTGTTTTTTGCGTTCCATGGCAATCACATTTTCGGGGGCGCCGGCAACAAAACGTTCGTTGCTCAGTTTTTTCATCACCGAGTTTAAAAAGCCTTGGGTGTAGTTCAATTCATCGTTTAGTTTTACCAGTTCTGCCTCAATATCAATGTTTTCTGTTAACGGAATGAAAAACTCTGTGGATTTGGAAACAAACCCGAAAGCGCCTTCAACAGTTTCAGTTACATATTCAATATGGCTGATATTACATAACTTACCAATGATGGGATTAAAAGCACCGTGCAAATCGGGGCCGTTGAGTTTTACCATCAGCTCAATGCTATCGCGGAAAGGGATTCGCTTTTCGGCACGAACATTTCTAATGGCGTTGATCACTTCGGTTGCATGTTCAAACTGATGAAGAATAGTAGTGTCGTAACTTCTCACTTCGGGTTTCAATGAAACGATGATGTCATTGTTTGAATGCCTTTCGCGCAGAATGTGCCAAATTTCTTCGGAGATATAGGGCATGAAAGGATGCAACAACTGCATCAATTCTTCAAAAAATTGATTAGTTTTTTTGATGGTGATCGCGTCAATAGGTTTGCCAAATTCGGGTTTGATCATTTCGAGATACCACGAACAGAAATCATCCCACACAAGTTTATAAATCGCCATGAGGGCATCGGAAAGCCTAAACTTTTCAAAATAATCTTCGGTAAGTGCGTGCACTTCGTTGAAGCGTGCTTCAAACCACTCGGTGGCACTCTTGGCTGTTTCGGGCTGCGTTAGGTTCGCATCTGTTTCCCAGCCTTTCACCAGGCGGAGGGCATTCCAAATTTTGTTGCTGAAATTTCTACCTTGCTCACACAGCGATTCATCAAACGGCAGGTCGTTGCCGGCAGGAGCAGTCAACAACATGCCCACGCGCACACCATCGGCGCCGTATTGCGCAATAAGATCAATAGGATCGGGCGAATTGCCTAAGGTTTTCGACATCTTTCGTCCCACCTTATCTCGCACGATACCTGTGAAATAAACGTTTTTGAAAGGAATGTCATTGGCATATTCGTTTCCGGCCATGATCATGCGTGCCACCCAAAAAAAGATAATGTCGGGAGCGGTAACCAAGTCATTGGTAGGGTAGTAGTATTTTATTTCAGGGTTTTCGGGATGACGGATACCGTCAAAAACTGCCATTGGCCATAGCCACGATGAAAACCAAGTGTCCACCACGTCTTCATCTTGCCGAAGATCGTCGGCAGTGAAACCGGCTTCTGGAAATTGAAGATGGGCGGCAGCAAGGGCAGCATCAAGGTTTTTTGCCACCACCATTTCTTGGTTGGGCAGGTAATACACCGGAATGCGTTGACCCCACCACAATTGACGCGAGATACACCAATCTTTCACGTTTTCCATCCAATGTTTGTAGGTGTTTTTGAACTTGGCAGGATGAAACTGAATGCTGCCATTTTCAACCACTTCCAATGCTTTGGCGGCAAAGGCTTCCATTTTTAAAAACCATTGCAACGAAATTTTGGGCTCGATGATGGCATCTGTGCGTTCTGAAAACCCAACTTTATTGACGTAATCTTCAATTTTGACGCAACTTCCGGCCTCCTTCAAAAGAGGCACGATGGCTTTGCGGGCCTCGAAACGATCCATGCCTATCAACAACTCTGCGGCTTCGCTCAGCGTGCCATTGTCGTTGAAAATGTCAATGGAAGGCAACTTGTGTTTCAAGCCTAAAGTGTAGTCATTGATGTCGTGAGCGGGGGTGATTTTGAGTGCACCTGTTCCAAATTCGCGGTCCACATATTCGTCCACAATCACGGGAATGGCACGATGTATCAGCGGAACGAGTACTTTTTTGCCATGAAACTTAAAAAAGCGCTCATCTTCGGGATGCACGCAAATGGCGGTGTCGCCCAAGATGGTTTCGGGCCGCGTGGTAGCGATGGTGATTGCAGAATCTTCGCCTTCAACTTGGTATTGCAGGTAATATAGCTTCGATTGGAGTTCTTTGTAAATCACCTCTTCGTCTGACACGGCTGTGAGGGCTTGAGGATCCCAGTTGACCATGCGAATGCCTCTATAGATGAGGCCTTTTTTGTACAAATCAATAAAAACATCAATCACCGATTCGTAGAGCTTATCGTCCATGGTGAAGGCAGTGCGTTCCCAATCGCAGGAGGCACCTAATTTTTTCAATTGTTCCAGAATGATGTTGCCATGTTTTTCGCGCCATTGCCAAGCATGTTCCAAAAACATTTCACGAGTGATGTGCGATTTTTCTATTCCCTCATTTTTGAGTTTCTGCACCACTTTGTTTTCTGTAGCAATGGAGGCGTGGTCGGTTCCGGGAACCCAGCAAGCGTTTTTACCCAACATTCGCGCACGACGCACAAGCACATCTTGTATGGTGTTGTTGAGCATGTGGCCCATGTGCAAAACGCCCGTTACGTTGGGCGGAGGAATTACGATAGTGTAGGGCTCTCTTTCGTCGGGTTCGGAGTGAAAATAACCTTTGTCCATCCAATGGCTGTACCATTTCTTTTCCAGTTCGGCAGGGTTAAATTTGCTTTCGATGTGCATACAAATATGTTGTTGAGGGTTTCAAT
>JADYZK010000469.1 GCA_020853175.1 Bacteroidales bacterium | reverse complement strand
GGTGCAACCACAATCACTTCTAAAGCCGGAATGCAATTGTCGCTATCTTTCTTTGGAAAGCACAATCTCTCTAACATGAGTGCAGCCTTTGCAGTGTGTCGCGAAATGGGTGTTGATGAAGAAGAGGCTTATCGCGCGATTGCTTCATTTAAAGGGGCCTCCAGGCGACTGGAGTGTGTGGCATCTAACGCTTCTGCTGTTCTTTACCGCGATTTTGCTCATGCACCTTCCAAAGTGAAGGCCAGCACGGAGGCGTTGCGGCAAAACTTTCCGAATCATCAGCTCATTGTGTGTTTCGAGCTGCATACTTTTAGTAGTTTGTCGGCCGATTTTATCCATCATTACACAGGGAGTGTAGATGCTGCCGATCGGGTGATTGTGTTTTATGATCCCCACGCGGTGGCCTTGAAAAAATTGAAATTGATGGAAGCTGAACAGATTAAAGCCGCTTTTGGGCGTGATGACCTGATGGTGTTGTCCGATCCTGAGGCGATGATCCGATGGATAAAAGAAAACATCACCTTCCCGATAGTAGTGGCTTTGATGAGTTCGGGCAGTTTCCGAGGTCTCAACATAGAAGCGCTTAAAGAGGTGATGAAGCTATAACTTTTGCGCTTAGAAAAAAAAACCCCGAACGGTTGCCGTTCGGGGGTTTTTTATTTTATTTCAACAGTTTTTTAACTGTTCATAGTGATGAGAAACTCCTCATTGGTTTGGGTGTATCTCATTTTGTCTTTCAGAAACTCCATCGCTTCAATGGGGGTCATGTCGGCCAAGTGGTTGCGCAAAATCCAAACCCTTTGCATGGTTTCTTTGTCGAGGAGGAGGTCTTCCCTACGGGTGCTCGATGAAACGATGTCAATAGCAGGCCAGATTCGTTTGTTGGAAAGACGACGATCCAACTGCAGTTCCATATTTCCTGTTCCTTTAAACTCTTCAAAAATCACCTCGTCCATTTTCGATCCTGTGTCAATAAGGGCGGTGGCAATGATGGTGAGTGATCCGCCGTTTTCAATGTTACGGGCAGCACCAAAGAATCTTTTTGGTTTTTGAAGCGCGTTGGCTTCCACGCCACCCGAAAGCACCTTGCCTGAGGCAGGAGAAACGGTGTTGTAAGCCCTGGCAAGACGCGTGATTGAATCCAAAAGGATGACTACATCGTGTCCACATTCGGTGAGGCGTTTGGCTTTTTCAAGCACAATATTGGCAATCTTAACATGTTTTTCGGCAGGCTCGTCAAAGGTTGAAGAGATCACTTCGGCACGCACGCTGCGAGCCATATCGGTAACTTCTTCAGGACGTTCGTCAATCAACAGAATGATGAGGTAAGCCTCAGGATGGTTTTTTGCTATGGCGTTGGCCACTTCTTTTAACAGAACGGTTTTACCGGTTTTGGGCTGGGCCACAATCAACCCGCGCTGACCTTTACCGATAGGGGCAAAAAGATCCATGATACGTGTTGACATGGTGTTTTCGGCATGTCCGGTGAGGTTATACTTTTCGTTGGGAAAAAGAGGTGTCAAAAAATCGAAGGGGATACGGTCGCGCACCTCTTCAGGTAAACGTCCGTTGATGTAGTCCACCTTGATGAGGGGGAAATATTTTTCAATTTCGCGGGGCGGACGGATGGTGCCTTTGATGGTATCGCCCGTTTTGAGTCCAAAAAGTTTGATTTGCGACTGTGAAACGTAAATGTCGTCGGGCGAGTTGAGGTAGTTGAAATCCGATGATCTGAGGAAACCATATCCATCGGGCATGATTTCAAGTACACCTTCTGCATCAACAATTCCGTCAAATTCAAAAGAATAGTCTTCTCTTTTGGCTTTTTGATTTTGATTGGGATTCTGTTGTTGGTTTTGTTGCTGGTTTGGATTTTGTTGCTGATTTTGACGCTGTTGCGGCTGCTGATCGTTTTGATAATCGCGTGTAGGTCTGTCAGACTGATTGTAGCGATCGGTCTTTTGCTTGTCATTCGATGGCTGACGGTCTTGTCCGCTATTTCTGTCCGATGGTTGCTGTTCACGGTCGCTGCCCCGCTCATTGCTGCGCTCAGCACCACGCTCATTGCTTCGATCTCCGCCACGGTCATTGCTGCGTTCTCCGCCACGGTCGTAGCTGCGTTCTCCGCCA
The DNA here is from genome assembly GCA_020853175.1 of Bacteroidales bacterium. Classification (GTDB taxonomy): domain Bacteria; phylum Bacteroidota; class Bacteroidia; order Bacteroidales; family F082; genus JALNZU01. The sequence continues at coordinate 1,788 of JADYZK010000469.1, read as the reverse complement.
CGGTCATTGCTGGTTCTGTCTTGCGTTTCGTTTCTTTTATATTCCCTGCGTTCGCCATTGTCCTGATCTTTTTCGCTGCTTCTTGGCTCACTTGGAGCTTGGGGGCGCGTTTGCTCAGGACTGGGTTTTTGCTGCTCACGGAAGGGTTTGGGAGCAAAGCTGCCTTCTGCTTTGGGTGCGCTTGCAACTTGAGGTTTATTTTTGTTGTCGTCACCAGATTGTGTTGCAGCAATAGATTCATCAGGAAGTGCGGTCAATCCTTTGTTGCTCGAGGCGGCGGCTTGTGGCTTTAAACGGTTGCGTTTTCCGCGATGATCGCCCCGTCCGTCATCAGCCTTTTGGTTTCTGTTAGGCTGTAATGGAACATTTTCTTTTGCAACTACGGTTTCTTTTGCCACTGCCGGCTCTCTGGGAGCAACGCTGGGTTGAGGGCTTGATGGCTCTTTAGCGGCTGGTGGTGCGGCGGAGGGAGGTGTCACTCTAATGGGAGGTGTCTCTCTAACTGGAGGAGTCTCTCTAACTGGAGGTGTCACTCTAATGGGAGGCGTTTCCGCTTTGGCCGCGGGTTCCGGTTTTCTAACTTCAGGGCTGGGAGCTTTCTTTTCAACTTCTTTGGGAGCCGGATTTTGTCTTACTTGAGCAGGCTGCTGCTGACTTCTTGCCTTTTTTTCAAATTTGGGCTGTGGTTTGGTTTCAGGCTGCGGGATCAGGGCTTGCTGATCTAAAATTTGGTAGATGAGGTCTTGTTTGAGGAGTTTTTCAACTTTTGGAACGCTAAGTTCTTTTGCAATCTCCCTCAATTCACCTACAAGCTTATTATTAAGCTCAACAATGTCGTACATGAGATGGGTTATTAATGATTCAATGCGAAAACCTAAATGAGTTTTACAGAGTTACGAGAAACTCCGCGAGAGGAATAAAATGATGTTATTTCTTAGTAAAGTGCCGCAAAAGTAAAAAGTTTTTTCATATCCAAGCATGTTTACAAAAAAATCTGTTTTAATTTTTTGCTTAAAGCTCTGTTTTTCTGTTTTTGGTCTTCTCAAAACATTGTCAATAGCTTACAGATGATTCAATAGGTTAGAATCAGTTGTTTTTGAACTTTTTTTTGAAAGGCAATCCCCCGTTGCGGGAAAAAAACGACAGACAGAAAAAATGTCTGTCTTGTCCTTTTGTTTGAAGTTGGTATATTTGTCAGCTCAACATTTTAACACAAATGATACAACGTATTCAATCAATTTTTATGGCTGCGGCCTCTTTGTCGGCACTTATGCTGCTTATTTTTCCCATTGCGTGGTATTACGGAAGCAGCAATACCATTGCTTTTTACGTATTTGGTTTTGTTGAACATCTGCCAGATGCTCCTGCGCTCAAGTCGTGGATGTTTTTCTTACCGCTCATCGTGCTAACGGTTGTGCTCATCGTATTGCCGCTTGTTGCGGTGTTTAATTATAAACGCTTGCAACAACAATACCGCTTGATGCGCGTCAATATGTTTGTGTCTATTTTGCTTGTTGCTGCTTTGCTGCTGTATTACACCACAAATGCTGCAACGCTTACAAGCACAGAACCCAGCTATGCAACGGGTGTTTTTATACCTCTGATTATTTTGGTTTTTTCATTTTTGGCTATGCGGGGCATTAAGAAAGATGTGAAATTGCTGCGATCGGTGGATCGTTTACGCTAAAGATTTGATTCACAGTTTACGTTCCATCTCCAGAATTTCGAGGTCGTGGATGCGCTCGTCAGTGATTTGAAATTTCAAAAAAGTGATTTTTTGATGGATTC
>JADYZK010000468.1 GCA_020853175.1 Bacteroidales bacterium | reverse complement strand
CGATCAATAAAAATCTCAAAAAGCAAGGTGTTGTTGTCATCATTGATGATGGTGTCAGAGGTGATCACTACATCTAAAAATGTGATTTGAGCAACATAGTGGCCATAAGGAACGTCGGCAAATTGCAGTTCACCATTGGTAACTATATTGGTATAGGTGGTTTCGGGGCCTGTCATGGCAAGCGGCACATCCCAAGGAATAGAAAAGCCGAATTGGTCTTTCACTAACACCATCATATTGGTACGTTTCATGTTTAAAGTAGCTTCAATAGTGGTGGTTGTTCCTTCTTCCAAAGTGATGTCGCTTGTCGGAATCGAAACAACAAACGGGTGTGTTACCTCAAAACTGTAAGTGCCTGGTGCGATTTCAAAATACAGATAGCCGGCAGCGTTGGTATGATAGGTAATGCCGTCAAAAATTATTGCCAGTTCGGCCACCGGAACCATATTTCCTTCCACAGCCAAGTTAAAGGCAAGGGCTGTAAAGTTGGTTACTGGTCCAATTTGGCCATCAGCACGCAGGTTTTGAGCATAAAGGTTGACATCGCCGTCGCGATCGTCTTCCCAAGCAAAAACCCATTGGTTGCCATCGAATTTCGCCATATCCATGTGTACTTTTGAGGATTGAACCGATGATAATGTTGTGGAAGCCGGCGACCAAACCGTTTCGCCCTCTGCATTGAGAAGCCTGGCCTGAAGTGAGGTTTCAACTCCGTTGAAATAATCTTCATAAACGAGAATTACCCCATCTTGGTGGCGCAACAACCGTTGTGGTAAAATGGCATTACTGCTCATTGGGAAAATTACTTTTCCGTTTTCAGGCCATAGTCTTTCGCCTGTGGGAGAAATTTTTTGGGCTGAAATGCCATATTGATTTTGGTCGCCATTCACCTCATTCCAATAAACATAAAGGTTGTCTTCGCCAAATTTTTTAGAAACTTGTGGGTAAAACTGATTCATATCATCGGCATCGGAAACTTTTACACCGTTAGCTTGAAAAAGCACTTCGCCAGTGTTGCTGATGTGTTGCACCCACGACGAGGCCATTGTATTGCTCATCCGAAAGTCATGCCAAGTGATGATACAACCATCGCTGTCGTCATTGATCATAGGAAGGATTTGCGTCCACGCAGTAATGGTGCCTGCATTGGAAACTACTGCTGGATTGGCCCACACGCCTTGTCCGGATGCGTTCAAACGTTGCAAAAACACATGCCTTGTGGGCGACCATGACGGACCTGAATCCTGATAGTATTTCATTAAAACATCATCATCGCCAACAGGCATGAGCTGTGGCCATGAATAGGTGACCGTTCCGCTCATGGTGATGCCGTTGTCGCCCCACAGCTTTTCACCTTGTGGAGAAACTTTTTGTCTGATCAGCACATTGTCGGCCATCCAAGCAAAAACAGCATTGTTGGATGAAGTGACGGTTACTTTGGGCGCGGCATCAAAGGCGGTACTGTTGGAAAGCATCATGCCATCATCTCCCCAGTTGAAAAGGCCTTCGGGACTGATGCGATAGGCTACAATGTTGTTGTTGCCGTTGTCTCTGATGTCCTGCCATGTAAGGATGGCATGACCTTCAAGGTCAACTTCCATATCCCAGTCGGTGAGCCACGTCATGCTCGGATGGTCACTGATCAAAAGGCCATCATCAGGCCAAAGTTTATTTCCTTGGCTGTCGAAACGCTGCAAGCGCACGTTATAATTGCCGCTTTCTAAGGAGAAAAAGCCTACAAAATAAGAGCCGTCAGGAGCCAGTCTCATCTTTGGAATAACTTGATCTCCAACTTGTCCGCTGATTTTTAAATTGTCAGCTGGATTGTTGCTCCATTGAGCAAATGCACTCCCCGTTATCAATAATACGGTCAGGAGTAAGAGGTAAAGTTTTTTCATTTTTTTAATTTTGCATACGGACAAAGATAAGGGTTATGATTAAATGGGAAAAACTAAAACGGTTTCTACATCCACTGCAATGAGTTCAGAAAATAGAGTGTCATTTAAAAGTTAACTTTTTTAAAAAAAAAGATTGAAAGCATGATTGAAAATGCCGTTGGATCGTCTGCCAAAAAAAAATGACACTTTGTAATTGGCATGAGAATGGTATTATCTTTGAGAAATTTTTGTCGAGTAAACATGATGAACATAGACTGCAAAATTTGTTTAACGCATTAATTGGAACACAATGAAACTGCATGTTAAGTACGATATGAACAACACCTGTAGAATTATTTTGCAGGAACAATTGGATAAGTTACAGATACCTTATGCCTTGACCGGCTTGGGAGAAATAGAAATTACCGACAGTCTTTCAACTGAAAAATATCAAGAATTGGAAGCCAATTTGGCCCAGTACGCCATCGAAATTATTGACAATCCTAAAAATGTCTTTGTTCAAAAAATTAAAGATACCATAGTTGAAATAGTTTATTTGGAAGAGGCCAACACCAATTTAAAGACATCTGCCTATTTGGCAGAAAAACTTAACAAGAGCTACAATTATATTGCCAGCGTGTTTTCGGAAGTGACGTACACCTCCATTCAAAATTTTATCATTTTGCAAAAAATTGAAAGGGCAAAACAAGAAATTATTGAAGGAAAAGACACCCTTACCGAAATTGCTTGGAAATTGAATTTCAGCAGTGTTGCGCACCTTTCAAACGAGTTTAAAAAGAATACCGGACTTACCCCAACTGCTTTTAAACGCATCATTGACAAGCGAAAAGAAAGGATGACCGCCCCTCAACCCCAAAACCAAACAACAGAAACCTAACCCATCGTTTTTACTTGCAAAACAAAAAAAACAACTGTACTATTACTCTTTAACTCCATTACTCACGCACAAAAACCACAACAATGAAAAATAAAATTGATTAACAAGCCTTAAACCTCAACGAACTGATTTATGAAACACGATGTGCTTCGAATACTTCTTGCAGACGACGACGACGACGATCGTCTTTTCTTTAAAGACGCCATTAAAGAAGTAAAAGTCAAAACGGACGTCACAGTGGTGAATGATGGGGTAGAACTCATGGACTACCTCAACGATGTCAATACCCGCCTTCCCAATCTTATTTTTTTGGACTTAAACATGCCTCGCAAAGATGGAATGGAATGTCTATCGGAAATAAGAAGCAACAGTAAGCTCAAAGACTTGAGCATAGCCATTTACTCCACTTCAGGTCAGGAAAAAGATATTGAAGAAACTTTTGTTAAAGGCGCCAACGTTTACATTAAAAAGCCCAACGATTTTGAAGAGCTGAAAAATATTTTGGCTACCGTTATCAATATCAACTGGCAATATCACACCTCAGGTTTAAACAAGGAGAACTTTATACTCAACATTTAAAAGCACCAAGGGATGAAATATTTTTCAAAATACAATTCCACTTTGTTGTTTCTTTCTTTAACAGGTTTGTTGGTTGTGGTGGCTTTTATTTCCTACAACAAAGTGCTGCAATACAATAAATCTGTCGAATCGTTGATGCACATCAACCAAGTGCAAAGTAAAATTGAAGATGT
>JADYZK010000467.1 GCA_020853175.1 Bacteroidales bacterium | reverse complement strand
CAAACATTTTGGTGAGTTCGCGGGCAACACTGGCACGACGGTCGCCTCCCAAAACACCAGCAAGTTGCTCTAGGGTTTTGATTAAGCGGTGCGGCGATTCGTAAAGCACAGTGGTATAAGGTTGTTCAGCAATACTTAAGATGCGTTTCATGCGGCCTTTTTTATGGGGCAAAAAGCCCTCGAACACAAAACGATCGGCAGAAAGACCTGAATTGACCAAGGCCGGAACAAAAGCGGTGGCTCCGGGCAAACATTCAACCTCAACCGATGCCGCTATGGCAGCTCTCACCAACAGAAATCCGGGATCGGAAATGGCCGGTGTTCCGGCATCGGTTACCAAAGCCATGGTTTCACCGGCCTGCAAACGGCTTACCAACTGCTCCACCATGCGGTGCTCGTTGTGTTGGTGAAAAGGTGCCATCGGCTTGTTGATGCCGTAATGCTTGAGTAAAACGCCTGTTTTGCGGGTGTCTTCGGCCACTATCAAAGCTACTTCGTCTTTTAAAACACGGAGGGCCCTCAAAGTGATGTCTTCGAGGTTGCCGATGGGTGTAGGGACTAAAAAGAGTTTCGACATGCTTATTTATTTTTGTTGTTGAGCCATTTGCTGATCCATTGCTCGAAATGTTCGGCACCTTTGTTTACAGAGGTGTAAAACGAAAGAATGGTAAAAGCAACGATGACCAAAGTGGTAAAGATAATCAAAAGTAACTCCATGTGCTATTTTCTAAATGAAGGAACTTTTGGCAACTCGCGCACAAAATCGGTCATCAGGTTAAAAAACTCCTGATGTTTGGTAAAAGGTAAGAGTTCGGCCTTGTCATCAGTAACATGATATTTCCTGTTTTCATCGCCATTGGTATGAATAAAAACTGCCGGAACTCCTTTTTCATAAAAAGGACAATGGTCGCTGTTGCACGACTCGCCTTTTTTGATTATTTGTGTGAAATATTGCTGTGATGCGTTGAGGTCGGACATCAGTTGGAAAGCCTCAGGAAACTGAATGGCATTCACCATTGTGATGCCGTCGCTGCCTGTTCCGACCATATCGAAATTGAAGAGAAAAAGCACTTTATCCAAGTCGAAAGGCGGATTTTCAGCAAAATGTTTGGAGCCTAGCAGACCGGCTTCCTCTCCGGAAACGAGAACGAAGGCCATGGTGTAATGTGCCTTTTCGGGGTGTTTGGCATAATAACGCGCCAAATCAATCACAACAGAAGTGCCGCTGGCATTGTCGCTGGCGCCCGGAAAAAAAGCTTGACGGCCCATGCCGCCCAAATGATCGTAATGGGCTACGAAGACAACCAAGCTGTCGGGAACCACATTGCCTCTCACAAAACCGGCAACATTTCTGGCGCGGTGGGTTTCTTCAAAACGGGTTTCGATGTCAAGATGCAGCTTTTTGGTTTGAGGAGGCAGCTTGTCGGCCTTTACCTTAAGGGCCACTTTGCCTTCCGGCAATTGTTTGCGCCCCACATACCACCACATCGCGCCACTGTCGGTTTGAACCAAGGCGTTGACGCCTGGAATGCCGCTGCGCCAAGCGTTTTTCAAGCTTTGCGGAACCACCAACATGGTTGAAGGTGGGCTGGAGATGGTGTCGTAAAAGTGATAAACACTTTGCGTTTGGGTGATGGTGTCGGGCAAAAAGATAAGGTCAAAACTTTTTTTGATGCCTGACATGGAGGCATTTACAACGTAGTCAGTGCCTGCTGCCAGAGTGTTGTTGTCTGTCTTTACCTGCATCTTTCCCGGAAAGGTGTTTACGGCAAATTCATAGGGCTGTAAAAAATCATGGAAATAGGGTTCCAATCCGGCTTTTTTCATTTCTTTAGATAGAAAAAAGGCAGCTTTCTGGTCGCCCTGCTTCACATAACCACGTCCGAAAAACGTGGATGAGCTGAGTTTTTTTACCAGTTTTTTGGTGTAATTAAGGTCTTGACTGAAAGCTGAGAGCGAGATCATCAGCAGAGACAGCAGAATTAAGTTGATTTTTTTCATCAATACCCAAATTTTCGTTCGATCAATTGTTCCATTTTGGCCACAGCGGCAGTTTCAACATCCCACTGGTGCAGCACGCTCAGTTCGATGAGGTAAGTTTTGGCGCCATTGAGGCTTTGAAAGCTGTTCAACTCGTCAATTGCTTTGTTGTAGTAGGAGATGTTGCCCTCGAAGAGTTCGTTGATGAGTAAAAACTTATCATTGATGCCAATAGCTTGCCGCAGGTCGTTGATTCGGGCATTGGTCATGCGGGCTGCAATGCTGTTGTCGGGCGAGGAGAGTTTGTCGGCCAGGCTTTCGCTATCGTCAAAAAGGCTTAGGGTTGCCGGCTGGCTTTCTCTTGTGGCTCGATGAGACAGGTCGAAGTGCGCGGCTGCTTGCTCACGAAAGTGAATGGCTTGCTGCTGCTCTTCGAGGTGTGAGTTTTTAGTGAATTCATCTTCTTCAACCGGATCAGGCTCAGGGTCGCTAAAAAACTCAACTGGATGAGGCGTTTCATCAAGGGAATCAACATCCTCTTCGATATTTTCAAATTCTTCGGTTTCAGCATCAGCATCAGCAACTTGTGCAAATTCTTGCTCGTCTTCTTGCTCTTCTTGCTGTTCTACCAGCTCTTCCTGCTCTTTTTCCAGCTCTTCTTCCAGCTCTTCTTCCAGCTCTTCTTGCTCAAAATTTACTAATCCTTCCCACAAATCGGTAGGTCCCAATTGAATTTCAAGATCTGGAACGGCTATTTTGTGGGTTGTTTTAAGATTCTCGGTAGTGCCAAATTGGAGCAAAAGCTCATAGATTTCAAGGGTTTTTTGTCGCATAAGGTCGGCTTCAATGGCATGAATTTTACCGCCATTGTTTTCTAATTGACTGATTATGTTGAGTAATGCTTCGGTTTTGCTTTGCATCTTGCCCAACAAACTGATGTTTTTAATCGTATCCATTTTATTTTTATTCTTGATGAGAATAGCTATTTTTGCGACTTGTAAAATTAACAAGAACAGAATTACCGGCAGAATGTTTCTCGAAAAAGATACCAACATAAAGAATCGCGGAGGCTGGATTGAAGTCATTTGTGGTTCGATGTTTTCCGGTAAAACCGAAGAACTGATTCGACGACTCAACCGCGCCCGCATTGCCCGTCAGAAAGTTGAAATTTTCAAGCCGCGTATTGATAAACGTTACAGCGAAGAAGATGTTGTATCTCATAATGCCAACGCCATCCATTCGATTCCTGTTGAAAGTGCATCGCAAATTCTTTTTTATGCCAACGAATTTGAAGTAATTGGCATTGACGAAGCACAATTTTTCGACCTTGAACTCACCTCCGTTTGCACACAATTGGCCAACCAAGGCGTGCGGGTGATTGTGGCCGGCCTCGACATGGACTTTCTCGGAAATCCTTTTGGCCCTATGCCACAGCTGCTTGCCATTGCCGAATATGTTACCAAAGTGCACGCCATTTGCATGCAATGCGGCAACTTGGCCCATGTTTCGCACCGTATTGTGGATGGCGAAAAGTTAGTGCTGCTGGGCGAAACCGACAGTTATGAGCCGCTTTGCAGGGTTTGCTTCAATAAGGCGAGAGCTGCTATCGCTAAAGAAAAAGGAGTTTAAGGATCAAACCATCGGGGGCTTGCAAACGCATTTTTTAAAAGAATCTGACATTTTTACAATGTCGTTCCTGCAATCAATTGCTCAAAAATTCCTTTTGGCATAAAAAAACGCAAGTCTTTGCCATGTTTGAGGCCTTCGCGGATGAAGCTCGATGATACCTCAATTTGGGGCGCTTTGATATGTTTTACAGACGGGTGTTGATGCAGCGGGTTGTTTTCGTTGCTGCCTTTGCGTGGATATACCAAAAGTGTATATCGGCTGAGGAGGACTTCAAAATCTTTCCAACGGTCGAAACTGTCGAGGCTGTCGCTGCCTATGAGGAGCGTGAAATGCTTTTCAGGATGCTTTGAGCTTAATAAAGTGAGGGTGTCAATGGTGAATGATGGTCGTGGCATTCCAAATTCGATGTCGCACAGCTTGAAGCGATCAAAGTCGGCAATGGCAAGGCTTACCAAATCGAGACGTTGGTTTTCGGTTAACAGATCAGAAACCGTTTTCAACGGATTGTGAGGCGAAACAACAAACCACACCTCGTCGAAACCACCATATTCTACGATATAATTGGCCAGCATCAGGTGGCCATTGTGCACCGGATTGAAAGAACCGAAAAACAAACCGATTTTTTCCATCTGTAATTTTTTAAAACCGAATCAGCATTTTTCCTTCCGACATGGAGCCGAGGTAATGACGAATCCCTTTGGCTACCTCT
>JADYZK010000466.1 GCA_020853175.1 Bacteroidales bacterium | reverse complement strand
GTGCATCTCGACAGCGCGAATTCTACCTTTCAGTTGGCTTCGTTTTTCTCCTATGAGCTGCCCGGTTTGGGAAAGCCGGTGCTGCTCGAACTCGATTACAAATGCAATCGTGAGTTTGGTGTAGGCCTTATCATAAATTTGCCCTACAGCATCATGTATATGCCATTGGTGATTGTAAATAAAAGTGAAGACTGGAATAAGATATATGTCAATTTGGGACCTGTGGTTTCCGAACACCCTACGGCACTCAATTTTAAAATCTATTTCGAGTCTGATAATGGAATTAACCAACAGTCAGATTATTATTTCGATAACATCAAGGTCATTTACAGAAAGGCATTGTAATGAATCGTAAATTACAGGTAACCAAATATGTACTTCTCGATTGGATTGCTGCCACAATGGCTTGGTTTCTGTTTTATGTGTTTAGAAAACAAGCTGAAGACCCCAGCTTTCATCAGCGATTCGAGATCATTTTTGACGACCCCAATTTTTGGACCGGTTTGTTGTTCATTCCCCTTGGCTGGTTGCTGCTCTACGCTATTGTAGGTACTTACCGAAAAATTTATCGCAAAGCCCGTTTGAAAGAGCTTGGACAAACGCTTGTGATGACCTTGATTGGAGTGACTGTCATTTTTTTTGTAGCCATTTTAGATGATGTAATACTCACCTATAAATCATATTATCAGTCATTTATAATCCTTTACGTTTTACATTTTCTCTTCACTTATGCCGGCCGACTGATCCTAACTTCCATCACAGTAAGACAAATACACCACAAACAAATTGGCTTCAATACCGTGATTGTGGGAAGCAACGGCAATGCGCTGAAGATTTATCAAGACATTGAAAAACAAGAACTTTCTGCAGGAAACCTCTTTGTAGGTTTTTTGAGTGTGTATGACAAGGATGATTACAAAATTGGCCAACATTTGCCTCATTTAGGCCCTTACCAACACATCAAAAAAATTGTAGAACAATATGATGTTGAAGAGGTTATCATTGCCATTGAACGATCGGAAACCGATACCATAGACAAAATTATTGCACATTTGGAAGACACCGCGGTAGTGATTAAGATCATTCCCATCATGCAGGATATTCTTTTTGGCTCGGTAAAATTGAGTGGTATATGGCACGCGCCCCTCATCCAAATTTCGCCCGACTTAATGCCCGCTTGGCAGCAGTCGCTCAAGCGGATTATGGACGTTGTTATTTCCATCATTGCCATTCTTCTGCTTCTTCCGGTGTATTTGTTTACCGCCGGCGGAGTTTTACTATCTTCTCGAGGGCCAATTCTTTACAGTCAATCGCGGGTTGGATTGCGTGGAAAGCCATTTAAAATGCACAAGTTCAGGAGCATGTACTCCGATGCCGAAAAGGCAGGCCCTCAACTGAGTTCGGAAAATGATCCGCGCATTACTCCATTTGGGCGGTTTATCAGGAAAGTGCGTTTGGATGAAATTCCGCAATTTTTTACAGTTTTAAAAGGCGATATGTCGCTGGTTGGCCCCCGCCCCGAACGGCAATATTATATTGATCAAATTGTAAAACGCGCCCCTCACTACCGTTTGTTGCTTAAAGTTAAACCCGGCATTACTTCCTGGGGACAAGTGAAATACGGCTATGCTTCCGATGTGGATGAAATGATTGAACGTTTGCAGTACGACATCTTGTACATCGAGAATATGAACATTGCCATGGACATTAAAATATTGATCTACACTGTGTTGATTGTGCTTCAAGGCCGCGGCAAATAGCTTATAAGCCGTAGGTTTTCGCTTACCTGATTCGTTTTGGAAACTGATATCCATTTCAAAACACTTGATAGCAAATGACCTTTTTTCCAGTGGCCGAAACGAGATAGACATCGTCATTGCCTTGTAAGTTTCCGGCCACAAAAGGCAGCTCTCCCCTCAAGCCTGAGCTGATGCTCATCCTGCCTTTTTCATCAATCAGATACACCTCTTCCGCGCTTTCATCCACCACACAAAGCAGTTGACGGCCACGGCTTACCGGATAAAAAATTGGTCGGGTAAGTATCTCGTTTTTAAAGGTATGTGTGAAAAGCACCTTTCGGAAACGATCAAAAATCTGAATGTTTTTTCCATCCAAATAAATAAAATCGTTGGATCGGTTTTGATCAAAATCACTGTAAAGGAAAAAATGGTTGGCTGAATAATTTCCAAAATCTGTTGTGGATGTGAGTCCTGAACCACTGATATACAATAATTTACCTTCCTTATTGGTAGAAATAAGCACCCCTTTTGAGTTGGTTTTATTCAGATAAAAATCTGCGTTTTGCGATTTGTTGATGTTTCCATTGGAGCTGATGCGTTGGTTGCCCTCCCAATTGAGCACACGCACCTCGTCCGAGGCATCGGTAATGACCACATAATCCATATTGCCGGCAGCAAAATGCTGTACCGGTCGCGTAACAAAATCAAGCGAGCGGGGTTTATCCCACGATCTCACCTCATTGCCCTTCACATCAAAGGCATAAGTTCTTTTATCAGAGGCGCTAACAAATATTCTACCCTCGCCATTTCCGCCTTCCAAGGCATAACAGAGACTGTTGGTGGCTTCAGATTGCAGCCGAACCGGAAATCCAGCCAAAACATTTCCGGCAAAATCCAAGGCATAAAGGTGACTTTTGCTGTTGAAAAGCAAATGATGTTGTTTACCTTTAGCATACGTAAAAGACTGAACCTCACCGAGTGGCGCACCACTGATCTGTTTTTTCCACAATAATCTACCTTCGGCAGAAAAGGCATACATTTTATTCGCTTCATCGAACGCAAGCACAATTTTTTTATCCGTAGAAGGTTCACTCACCAAAGATATTTCGCCAGATGCAGGAGCATCCAGCTCGACTTGCCACAATATTGAACCGGTTTCCTGGTAATCGGGATTGTATTTGAGTGCAAGGCTCGAATAAACCAATTCGCCGGCTGCGGAAAGCTGCAAAGCAAAGGCTTCGAAATTTTCAATTTGCCTACGATTGCGATTGATATGGTATCCCAATCGGGTATCGAAAAAAGTGTTCAGCAAGTCGAGACCTTCGCG
>JADYZK010000465.1 GCA_020853175.1 Bacteroidales bacterium | reverse complement strand
GATAATGTTTTATTTATTCAAAAATGGCCATGGGCAACAGGTTCTGATTATCCTTGGTGGAAATATTGGCAGCGTCCGGAAGCCAATTTACGTGAACTTGCCGAGCTTGAAAAGCGCAGCAACGCGGCCCATAGTTTTGCTTTCATGACAGGAACCAACAAAAGCCTCAGTTTTCTTTCCACCACAGTTGAAAATGTTTCGGTGAACGCCGTTTCGCACAATTATGCAGAGGTGATGCCTTTTGACTTGGAAGCGGGCAGATATTTCACCGCTCAAGAATCACAGTCAGGAAGAAATGTCATCATCATAGGCGCCGAAGTGTCGGAGGCTTTGTTTCCTGGCATTGATCCTATCGGCCAAACGGTGAAGGTTTTTGGACTGAAAATGGATGTGATAGGAGTGATTAAAAAACAAGGTGAAAACCTTTTTGGCAATTCCAACGATAAGTCGGCAATAATACCTGTAAAGTTTGGCCGAAACGTGATAGACCTCCGCAACGGAACCTCAATAGTTGCCAAAGCAAAGCCTGGCGTTGCTATGGATGAATTTTTGGATGAGCTGACGGGCATTATGCGTTCCATCAGAAAAATCAAACCCACAGCCGAAGACAATTTTTCTATCAACGAAATGGACATCATCAATAAATCTTTCGACCAATTGTTTGGCGTCATTGCTATTGTGGGTTGGATCATAGGCGGTTTTTCGCTGCTGGTAGGTGGTTTTGGAATCGCCAACATCATGTTTGTTTCGGTGAAAGAACGAACCAGCCAAATCGGGATTCAAAAATCGTTGGGCGCCAAAAACTATTTTGTTTTGCTTCAGTTCCTTTTCGAGGCTGTTTTTCTTGCTGTTCTTGGTGGTATTGTAGGCTTGTTTATCGTATTCGTGATGAGTGTTTCGGTCAGCAATTTAAGCTCTTTCCAAATGAGCTTGTCGCTACAAAACGTTATTTTGGGCCTCAGTGTTTCGGGTCTCATTGGTTTGGTTTCGGGTTTTGTGCCGGCATGGTCGGCCTCACGCCTCGATCCTGTTGAAGCCATGCGTTCCAATTTTTAATCTGTTTTTTTGGTTAACTGTGTGTTTTTTTTGACCGTCTTTTGATGCCATTACAGCTTCACCCGACCTCGATAGAGCAATAGTTTACGCCGGCACTCTGCGCTGAGGTGAGGAAAAAAAAGACTTTGATTCCGTCTTAATCTTCATATCTTTACGGATTAAACAATTTTTGGATGGAAAGCAGGTGGATTTTAAAGCAACAGGGTGATAGTGAGGTAGTAAATAAGTTGATGGAGGTGCTTTCTGTTGACAAGAATGTTGCCAATATGCTTGCACAACGTCAAATATCAACCTTCGAGGAAGCTAAACTTTTTTTCAGACCTGATTACGACCAACTTCACGATCCTTATCTGATGAAAGATATGGACAAAGCCGTTGAACGCGTGCTTCAAGCCATTGACCAAAATGAAAAAATTCTCATTTACGGTGATTATGATGTGGATGGAACAACCTCGGTTGCCTTGGTTTATTCGTATCTCAAAAAATTCTTCAAAAAACGGATTGAATTTTATATTCCCGATCGCTACGACGAAGGTTATGGCATTTCCTACAAGGGCATTGACCATGCTGCCGAAAATGGATTCAATTTAGTGATTGCATTGGATTGCGGCATCAAGGCGGTTGAAAAAATTAAGTATGCCAGCACCCGAAATGTTGATTTCATTATTTGCGACCACCACCGTCCGGGCGATGCGTTGCCCGAAGCCATTGCCGTGCTCGATGCCAAACGAGCCGATTGCGACTATCCGTTTAAAGAACTTTCGGGCTGCGGAGTAGGTTTTAAGCTAATTTCTGCTCTTGCGACGGAACAAAAAGAACCCTTCGATTCCATCATGCAACTCTTGGATTTGGTAGCGATTAGCGTGGCTGCCGATATCGTTCCTATTGTTGGTGAAAACCGTTTTTTGGCCCATTATGGCCTGCGGTTAATCAACACCAATCCCAGGCCGGGCATCGAGTCGGTACTGAGTTACTCACAAGTGCTGCGCAATCCCAACCAAAAAGATGGAGAGCCTGCCTTTAGCCGCGAGCTTACCATCAGTGATTTAGTGTTTCTCATCGGCCCCCGTATCAATGCCGCCGGACGCATTGAAAAAGCCAGCGACAGCGTGCGTTTGCTGTTGGCCGAAAAAATGAGCCACGCCGAAAAATTGGCAAGCGCCATCAACGATTTGAACACCGAGCGTCGCAGCCTCGACAACAATATTACCGAAGAGGCCTTGGCCATGATCGAAAATGATCCTTTGCTGAAAAATGCCAAAAGCACTGTCCTATACAACGAAAACTGGCACAAAGGAGTGATTGGAATCGTAGCCTCGCGCCTTACCGACACCTACTATAGACCCACCATTATCCTCACGCGTTCCAACAACCTTATCACGGGTTCGGCACGCTCCATCAAACACTTTGATGTGTATGATGCCATTGACCATTGTTCGGATTTGCTCGAACATTTTGGAGGCCATAAATATGCTGCCGGCCTTTCAATGAAATCGGAAAACTTAGATGCCTTTAAAGAAAAGTTTCATCGCTTCGTGAGTCAAACTATTGATGATGAAATACTTATTCCTGAAATTGAAATAGATAT
>JADYZK010000464.1 GCA_020853175.1 Bacteroidales bacterium | reverse complement strand
TAAATCAGTAATGTTGAGAAATGTATGCTGGTTAAAATTTTCATGGTGTGGCATTTAGCATCACAAAGATATGTTACTGTTTTGTCTCATCCAAACAAAAAAGATTAAATTTTTATCAGGTCGCCGGGGCTTGTAATCTTGGAGAGATTTAAGGTGCTCACGTGGGTGTAAATCTCAGTAGTTCGGCTACTTTCGTGTCCCAATAGCTCCTGTATGTAGCGCAGGTCGGTGCCGTTTTCCAGCAAGTGCGTGGCAAAGGAATGCCGCAGTGTATGCACTGATCCTTTTGTCTGAATGCCGGCTTTACGTTTGGCTTCGTTCAATACGTTGCGTATGCTTGTTGTTGAATAGCGCCCACCATATTGCCCTTCAAACAGATATACCTTGGGCATCATCTCCTTTAAATAAAGATCAATCAATGCTAAAGCGTTATCAGCCAGTTTTGTATATCTGTCTTTCCGTCCCTTGCTTTTTCGAATAAAAAGCAGTCCGCGGTCGCGCAGCAAATCTTCCTTCTGCAAGTTGATCAGCTCGCTGATGCGCAGCCCTGCCGAATAAATCAAAAACAGCATTGCTTTGTGCTTGGGGTTTTCAAGCTGATTTACGATTCCCTGCACTTCTTCCTTGCTGTAAACTGTGGGCAACACCTTGTTCCTTAGTGGCCGCGACACTTGCTCAAGCAGAAGCGTTTTCTTTCCCATCACTTTGTAATACATCTTAATGGCATTCACCGACTGGTTGATTGTTGACGGCCCGGGTTCCGAACGCTGATTCCATATCTCATGGTAATGATTAATCTCATCAATGCCAAACCGGTTTATATCATTGAGGCTCTTACCCTTAAATGCATTCAAAAATCTGATCACTAAATTATGGTAAGTCATGAGTGTGCTGTCGCTATAGTTGTGGCTTTGCAAATGAACCAAAAACTCCAGCGGACAGCTTTTGAAATCATAGTCTTTGATATACGATTGCTCAAGTAATAACCTTCTGATGTTCAAATCACTGATGCGCAACTCCTTATTGAGCTTCACTGTAAACCGGTCAGTGAGAAAGGATAAAACACTGAACATTTGATGCGTTTGCGCTTTAACTTCCCAAACTTTATTGGCCCGGTGAAACTGAAAAAAGCCGCTGGAAAGCACCTCTTGGTAATGCTTTTTGTTAAAATGATGCTTGAAACCAATGATAGGTTTGTCATCCAACACGTACGGAAAAAGCGTAAGTGTTTCAAATCCGGTGCGCAATTTTAAATCTTTAAAATGGGCAGATGTTCCTATATTATTGCGGCTCACCTCCAGTTTTTTCCAGTCGAGCTTAGATAGGTTCACAAGGCCAATGTCATCAAAAACATCTTGGATGATGGCAATTGTATTTTCATATTCAGCTGTGTACCAGGCTCCCAACTCCATACTGTATTGAATCCACTCATTTTGGCTGATGCGTGTTCTGATGTGCTCGTTGTCATAAAAAAACAACTTTATGCACTTTGTTCCTTCAAAGTTTACGCGGTTTAGAAACAAATGCGGAAGATTTTTTGGGTTTTCCATGGCTTTTTTCTGCAAAACTACTTTCGGCAAACAGCTCTAATCGGTAAAAAAGCAAGTATAACCGTGTATAAACGACTATAAAACGGATCATTTTGTTTATATCTTTGTCTTTCAAATAGATGTACCATGAAACGAAATTGCCTGCTTTGTAATGAGTCTTTTGTTGGCCGGTCGGATAAGAAATTCTGCAGCGATCAATGCCGTAATGCTTTCAACAATCAAAACAAGAAAGACCATGATCAGTTTATCAGTGATGTGAATAAAATCCTTCGTAAAAACCGCATGATACTTCATCAACTTGGTCCGGTAGGTAAATCAACCGTAAGAAAAGAGGTTCTCGACAAGATGGGATTCGACTTTCAGTTTTTTACTCATACCTACACTACCAGAAACAACAACACCTATAAATTTTGTTATGAATACGGCTATTTGGAAATAGATGACAATAAAATACTGATTATCAATTGGCAACCTGATATGAAAAGCCTTCAATAAAATCTTTTAGGTGAAAGTATGAAATCTGCATCGAAAAGCTTAGCGCTCTTATCGGCTCAGCAGGCAATCACTTCTGGCATAAATCCAACCTTTGCAGTCTATTGATTCCTAATAGAAATGGGAGCGCAGTCTGCTGTAAGAACCCTACGCGTATTGCAAAAACGAAGGTTTACGATTGAATTTGATTTTTAATTGTAGAGATTCACAAAGAAGATGCAAATGGCTCTAATAAATCATAATTTAAAAGAAAATCTTTTGTTTCAGACCAGTTAGAACAGATTTAAAAAGTTCGGATGATGTTGGAGAAGTCCATCAAAAACCCCACAACCCAACCTCTACCCACTACACAGCTTCGCCTTCTCAGTCCCATGAGTCTCGGGTTTCTTGCGATAAATGCTATGACCGATGGCAGGTGAATGCGCTCATTCATAGTCTTTTAAACCAACATGAAGATGCAACTAATGTGTACGAACCTTCAATGATGTAAATGTAGGAAATTATTCAAAAAATCAAACAAATTTGAGGAATAATTTTATCAGGAGACGTTTTTGAGCGACTTTGGCGGAAGGGTGACTTTAGGGACTGAGAGACTGAGTGACTTGAGAGACTTTAGCGAATGAAGCGACTTTAGCGAAAGGGTGATTGGGCGATCAGGACAACTTAGCGACTTTCAATTTTTGTCTTCCTTACATCAGATCCAAAATCGGGCCTTTTTTGGCTTTTTGATCGGTGTTGTGAAAAATGATCGCAATAAGACTTAGAAAGGACTTAGAAAGGCGTTGGTATGGACTTAGGAGAAGGGGAGATTTGGACGACTTGAGC
>JADYZK010000463.1 GCA_020853175.1 Bacteroidales bacterium | reverse complement strand
TTAATTCAAGCAGAGGTATTGCGACAAATTGATAAATCCATCAACAACTCTATCGGTACTTTTCACGAGCAAATTTTAGGTGGAATAGCAGGGTATGAAGTTGGAAATTTGAGTGGTTTTGACATCAGAGCCGCTGATGAATCGTTGTTTGCAGTTTTTGGCTCCTTTAGTAATCCACGTATTGTTTTTGAGGCTGCTTTTGACAAATTGGCTCAACTCGCCAAAGCACACCCAAAAGCGATGATTTATTACGTATTGATGGACGATTTCTCAACTACAAATGAAAAATGGGTAATCGGAAACGATGAGTATAAAGTGAGTCATAAACGTGTTTTTAAAGTTTCATTAAATCAATTTTATTCCATTTTATCCGGTCAAGAAAACGCTTATGACGAACTGGCAAATATATTGCCCGAAGCTATACAGCATGTGCTTCTTAGCCCACAGCCATCTTAGCAGAATCTTTCCACAAATAAGCTGGTATCGGCTCTTTCAGTTCCCACTTTATACTCATGGGTTTACTGCCATAATGTTCCACAAAATTTGCTTCGCCTAAAAATATTGAACCCATTGTATTGCTATATTCATCTTCGCTTTTCTCCCGTACAAAAAGAAGGATTTTTTTGTTTTCTGATAGATGATTAATATATGATTTCCCACGGCCACTTTCAGGTTTTACACTGTTTTGAGTTTGCCAGTGGAAAAGAGTTTCACTTATCGCAAAGTCTTCATACAAAGTAGTTGGAGAGAAGTCTTTTTCTGATTTGATTAAAGTGATGAACAACAATTCGATATCGTTTTTTTTGGAAAGGGCAACTCCTTCGCGAATGCCGCTTTTTTGTTTAAAAGTGCTAAACCCAAAAGCAGCAAGGATTTGCTCTCTGGTATAACGGCTGTGAACTTTTAACGGCTGTTGAAACGGAAGGTTAACATCGAATTCTAAATAGTCAATTTTATCCATCAAACAATCCATCACTTCAATTATTTCGCGATTCAATGCTTTGTTTTTACCCATACTATTGATGCTCTGCTCAAGAGATTGAAAAGCATCCGAATCTTGCCAAACATCGTAATGCAGCATCAAACACATCTGTCTTTCAGATTCGGTTAAATCTTTCAATTCAATTTCAAAATCTTTATTCGCTAATTGTTGGATAAACTTAAAATATGAAAAAGAATGACAGGAAAGCCACTTCTTACTAATTGCCCTGTGAATTTCTTTCTCATTGATATTTACATAGTCATCTATTTTTCCAGCCAAAACACAAAGTCTTTTCCAGCACCCACGTTTATAAATGAATTGCAATGGTATATGAAAAAACTGTGAGAAGTTTTTAAGATTAAACGGCAAAGAAGTATGATAGTGAAAATTTCGAATGTTATTGATGATTTGGCTTCGATTTATTGAGATCGCAAGGCGGATGTTCTCAAGAATAAATTCTTTTGCTTTCTTTTCTAAAACGATGGAACATCCCAAGGGTAAATGTGGAAAATCATCTTCTATTTCTTTATGAATTGGGGAATTAGTTTTTCCGATTAATGCCCTAAACTTTCCTTCAAAATCATATTCCGGACGGGAGTTTCCTACAAAATCCAGCACTGTTAGGCATTCCTTTTCTTCTGCCAGCCTCAATCCCCTACCCAGTTGTTGTAAAAATACGGTTAAGCTCTCTGTGGGCCTCAAAAAGAGCACAGTATCAATTTCCGGAATGTCCACACCTTCATTAAAGATGTCAACAACAAACAGATAATTGATTTCTTTTTGCAAAAATTTTAATCTTAGAGCTTCTCTTTCTTGGCTTCTTGTGCTCGTTAAATAGTCGGCCTTTAGACCTATTAACCTAAACTTTTCGGCCATGTATTGCGCATGTTCTTGTGTGATACAAAAGCATAACGCTCTAACATCTTCCATATCATTTAAATACTTTTTAATATTTGAAATGATATGATTTACTCGGTTGTCGTTTTGGGTGTATATTTTGGTTAATTCTGCCGGAAGGTAGCGCCCATTTCGCCATGTGGCTTCTGATAGATCCACGTTATCGGTGATTCCAAAATATTGGAACGGACAGAGTAGTTTTCTGTTCAAGGCCTCCGGTAAGCGAATTTCAGCTGCAATGACATTGCAAAAATCTTTTAAAATATCCTCGCCATCCATTCGTTCGGGGGTGGCGGTCAACCCCAATAGAATTTGCGGTCGAAAATGTTTTAAAATGGATCTGTAACTCGCAGCAGCAATATGGTGGACTTCATCAACAATGATAAAATCGTAATAGGAAGGCGATAAGTTGAGTTCTCCAAGGTGGTTGTTTAAGGTTTGAACCGACGCAAAAACCACATCTAAATTTTCGGGTTCTAAGCCATCTACCCATAGTTCCCCAAAATTGCTGTTCTTTAAAACACCCTGAAAAGTAGCCTGTGCTTGTTGTAGGATTTCTTTTCTATGCGCTACATACAAAAGCTTTGCTGAAGTATTTATGTGTTGAAACCGCTTAAAATCAAAGGCAGATATGACTGTTTTACCCGTTCCTGTTGCTGCAACAATTAAATTTTTATTTCGATGATGGACTTCTCGCTCAGTCGTCAATTTTTCCAATATTTCGCTTTGGTAGGGGAATGGTTTAATATCAAAAAAGACTGATGCATTGGCAATTAACCTACTTCCTTTTTCATTTTTAAGGGCATTTCTCAAACGATCTGTATCTCTTTTTTGATCAAAAAGATCAAAATCCTTGTCCTGCCAATAGGTGTCAAACGTTTTCTGAAATTTATCAATGATATGACTTACTTCCTGTGTAGTAATTTTAAGATTCCATTCCAAACCGTTGGTTAACGCAGATCTGGACAAGTTTGAAGAGCCAATATATCCTGTATGAAAGCCGGTATTTCTGTAAAACAAATAAGCTTTTGCGTGAAGGCGCTCACTATCCGTGTTATATGATACCTTAATCTGAGTATTTTTCAGTGTTGAAAGATACTCAATCGCCCTTAAGTCAGTGGCGCCCATGTAAGAAGTGGTGATGATTTTAAGCTGCCCTCCGCGCTCCGTGAACTCAAAAAGCTCTCTTTCAAATATGCGGATTCCTGTCCATTTAATAAATGAAACGAGGAAGTTAATCTTGTCAGCCGACAGAATTTCTTTTTTAATTTCACTTTCTAATGATATTCCTGAGTTACT
>JADYZK010000462.1 GCA_020853175.1 Bacteroidales bacterium | reverse complement strand
TGATTGCTAATAAAAGTGCCTATTTGGTAGCCATCAATAATGCTTTTTATTTCGGGCAAAGGACTTGCCAACACAGGAACTCCTGCATGTAGATAATCGAAAAGTTTGTTGGGCAAGCTGAATCTATAGTTCAAATTGGTGTCTTTGTCTAAAGTCAAGCCCAGGTCGGCACACTGGGTATATTGCATCATTTCCAAATAGGGCATACGGGGCAAAAATCGCACATTTTCATTCAACTGAAGTCGTTCTACCGTTTGTTTAAGCGTCATCAACACATCGCCGCCGCCGATGATGAGCAGAAAACAGTTCGGCAGAAACGCCATAGCTTCTACCAGTTCTTCTGCACCGCGATCCACATTGATACCAGCCCCTTGAAGGATCAAAACATTTTTATCGTCCGGGAGTTGTAAATCCTTTTTATTCAACGTTTTCTGCGAAACATATCGAGGAGGAATGTTCCGAATGACGTGCGCTTTTATTCCATATTCAGTTTTAAAAAGCTCAGCAATGGAAGCATTTACTGTAATCATTTCCTTCAATTGGGGGACGATCCACCTTTCGATGCTTTTCCAGATGCGTTGCACATTTTTACGACCTGCCAATTCAGGTGTTTCTGTGAAATATTCATGGCTGTCAAAGATCAATCTGCTGAACTTTAGCTTTGATGCCAAGTAGTTGGCCAGTAAAGTGTCGAGGTCATTGGAAAGTAAAACATCAGCTTTGCGCATCAAAAGAAACACAAAAAGCCTAACATTAAACTCAGCGTAAAAAAACGGACCTTTGCTGAAAAGTAATTTCATCCGGTGAAAACCGTACGAACGTTCTGGCATTGGAGGACTGGAAGCAAGCACACGACCAATTAGAAGCACTTCAAAACCAGTCTTTTGAAGTGCCAAACAGGATTTATGCACCCGCTGATCTGTAGCCAAATCATTGATAACTGAAACGATCGCTTTTTTCAAGTATAGATGCTCAATAGTGTTGCTATGATGTGCTGTAAAACTCAAAAGTTGCAGCCATTATTGTTGAATAAACTATCTTTGTTAAAATAAATCGCTTGGATAATGCACCGTAATGTTTCATTAAAAACATACAACACATTTGGCCTTGACGTGGTTGCTGCTTTTCTTGCTTCTATTCAGGATATAAGTGATGTTGAGCGATTGCGAAAAACAACCATCTGGCAGGCAGAGAAGAAAATTATTCTCGGTGGAGGCAGCAATTGTTTATTTCTGGACGATTATTATGAAGGTTTGGTGCTGGTAATGAACAACAAAGGAATAACCACTACCGAAATTTCCAATAGAAAAGTTAAAGTGAGTGTGGCGGCAGGTGAGGATTGGACTGATTTTGTGCAACAAATGGTCGCCATGGGATTGGGCGGCCTCGAAAACCTAAGTCTCATTCCCGGCAAAGTAGGTGCCTCACCAATGCAAAACATTGGCGCTTATGGCGTTGAGCTGAAAGATGTTTTTCATCGGCTACAAGCCCTCGATCTCGAAACCGGTCAACTTGTTGATTTTGAACCTTCTGAATGTGAGTTTGGATATAGAACAAGCATTTTCAAAACCACCCTGAAGGACCGCTTTCTCATCTTATCCGTTGATTTTATTTTAGACCGAAAGGCTGAGCTGAACTTAGATTACGGCAAAATCCGGGAAGAAATAGCGCGTATGGGCATTCGCCAACCCACTTATCGCGATGTTAGCCATGCCGTTTCCACTATCAGAAGGAATAAATTGCCCGATCCACTACAGCTGGGCAACGCCGGTAGTTTCTTTAAAAACCCTGTCGTGCATCAATTGGTTTTTGATGATCTTGAGAAGGAATTTCCTGACATTGTGGGCTACCCCGGGCAAAATGGCACGGTGAAACTTGCAGCGGGCTGGCTGATTGAAAAGGCAGGCTGGAAGGGCTTTAGAAAAGGTGATGCCGGTATTCACCAAATGCAAGCACTGGTGATCGTAAATTATGGTTTGGCCACAGGACGTGAAATTTTTAGCTTGGCGATGGAGGTTCAACAATCAGTAAAAGAAATGTTTGGGATTCAATTGGAGCCTGAGGTCAATTTTATTGGTTGATGTTTTTAAATGTCATTTTATCACTAAATTGCAATGTCTTTTAAGTCATATTTTGAGATGAAAAGTGGAATAACACGTTTTTTAGTACACAATTTTGAGGCTTGGTTTTGGCTGACAGCCTTGATTTTACTGGCTTTTATGCCTCCCGAATCCACGCAAACAACTTTTTGTGTTTGGCATCTTATGGGTTTTGAAAGTTGTCCAGGTTGCGGCTTAGGCCATTCTATTTCAAGCGCATTTCACGGCCATTGGATCACATCATTTAAGTTTCATCCTCTTGGATTGGTAGCCATCGCCATCTTAACAATCAGGATAGTGACTGTTTTAAATCAGAATTATACCTTTGAACGTTTGAATAAAAAGATTTCCAATGACAAAAATTTATGAGTTAATGCCTGATATTAAGGGAGAAGAGATGCTAATTTTACAAAACCTCTGTAGAGATTATTCTGAGGAAAAACTTCGCAATTTTGCGACCATCTACCACACACGACGTAAAGATCCTCTTTTAATACTCGTGTTGACATTGGTAGGATTGGCTGGTTTTGCTGGCATACACCGCATTCTGCTGAACCAAATTGGGATGGGTATTCTGTACTTTTTTACCGGTGGACTATGTTTGATTGGAACCATTGTTGATGCGGTCAATTACCAACAATTGACTTTACAATTTAACCGGAGGTTGGCCATGGAAGTTCTCCAACTTTTAAACCGCGAAGTCTAATAAGACTTT
>JADYZK010000461.1 GCA_020853175.1 Bacteroidales bacterium | reverse complement strand
CGGAAACCGATGGAGCTTGAGGCTTCATCTTCGTTCAGGTAACGGCGCACGCCCGGGCTTAAAAAGTAAGCGCGGTCGGCCCATGAGCCACCTTTATAAACACGTGCTTTATCGGATATCATTGTCGTTTCGCCATATTCATACATCTTTGAAGTGGAGTTGGGGTCTTCACTCAAGTTCGACCAATCGTTTTGAATGGTAGAAGCATAGTCGCCATCGCGATAGTTTACTGCGTTTCCGCGACGGTAATTTTTGCGGTTAGCTGCTTCTTCAGGAGTGATTTCAACATATTGCAAACGGCCAAGTGAGTCTTTTTGGGCGATTGAGCCATCCATATCGCGTTTTTTGTTTTCAAAAATATTCCCACGGAAAGGACTGAAATCCGAAACATCTTCAAACGACAGCGGGCGATACACATCTAAAACCCATTCGGCCACATTGACTCCCATATTGTACAAGCCATAGTCATTAGGCCAGTAAGAACCTACCGGTGCCGGTTGGGCTGCACCATCGTTAAGACTTCCTGCAACTCCCATATAGTCACCTTGTCCGCGCTTAAAGTTGGCCACAAAGCTTCCCATATATTTTTTGTGATCGGTGCGCAGTCCATCGCCGTTCCAAGGATACCTTCTTCCCTCAACAACACGCTCGTTGATGGTATTTCCAACAAGACCAATGGCAGCGTATTCCCATTCGGCTTCTGTGGGCAGGCGGTATTTGGGCAACATGATGCCATCTTCAAAACGTACATTGCGGATGCCTGAACCGTTGGGATCGAGGTCGGCTTTGCCGTCTTTTACCAAACCTTCATATTG
Organism: Bacteroidales bacterium; assembly: GCA_020853175.1. Lineage (GTDB taxonomy): Bacteria > Bacteroidota > Bacteroidia > Bacteroidales > F082 > JALNZU01. Next base: position 2,190 of record JADYZK010000461.1, on the reverse strand, counting down.
ACCAGCCAGGTAGGCTTCGGTGTTGAAGTTATTTTCATTTTTCTGATCGGGATCAAAATCGAGCACACCTGCTTCGATGAGCAGCAACTCGTTAACGCGGTCGGTTCTCCAGTTGGCATAATCATTGGCTTGAAGCCATGAAACACCCACCACAGGAAACTCTTGGTAAGACGGGTGGCGGAAATAAAGTTCTACCAAAGGCTCGTTGTAAGAGAGGCGATCGCGCCACACCAAGGTATCGGGAAGTGCACGTTGCACCACCATCGGATAATCCTGGCCATAAACGCGGTTTAACCAATAGGAATACTCCAAATAATCGAGGTTACTTACCTCAGTAGCATCCATATAGAATGATGGGACAGTAACACGGCGTGGGATATTGTTCCATTCAAACATTAAATCTTCTTGGGTTGCTCCCATCAAAAAAGTACCGCCTTCAATGGCCACCAAACCAGGGCCAACATCTTGGGCCTTGCTTGTGCCCACTTCAAAACCACCAAATTTAGGATCGTTGTAATTCCAACCGGTGGTGCGTGAGGCTTGCTTTTGACAGGAAGTGAAGAGAATTCCTGACAGGAACATCGTTAGAATGATGTGAGATTTTTTCATTTTGATAAGATTGACTTCTATGGTTCAAATTTAAGCTTACTAACTAAAAAACGGGTGATTTTATTGTACGTACCTTTCGTTTTGGCTCATAATACACGCAAAAATCCCAGCCCAGCGACACTTCGTGGGCGCCTCCACCTCTGCCTGCCAACTGAGAAACGGTATAATCATAACTATATCCCACACGCAAATGATCCCACTGCAAACCCACGAGGGCTGTAACGGCATCGGCATTTTGTGCGCTGTGCTTGTACCACAAACCGGTAACAAAAGGGGCTTTCGCGAAATAAACACCCATATTTAACTGACTGTATTCATCTTGCTGCAAAAATAGCAGATTTGGTTGAATCAACAGGTCTCCTTTTTCAACTTCTCCAATTGTTTGGTTGGTGGCATTGATATTGAGGCCGGCATGAAGGGTGGCTCTGAGCCGCAACCGCTCCTCACTGTTGGCGTAAAACGATAATTCCGGCTGAAAAAGATGATCGGCACTGAGGCCGGCAAAAAACTTATCGTCATAACCATAAGACAAACCGGCGGCAAAATCGGCTGTATAAACCGTTGGCTTGTTGGGTTGTAGTTCAGAGGTAGGCAAATTTGCCAAACCGGTGGAGGAACTGATCATATCGGGAAAGATGAGTTTCTCCCATTGAATGCTTTCTTGATAAAAGGCTGCTTTCATGCCAAATTGTAAGGTCGAGCGAGCTGAAAGTTGCAGTTTATAAGCGTAGATCGCTGCTGCTTGGGTGCGGCTGTAGGCCCCGTCGCCTTGGTCGTTGCGCATGATAAAAAGACCATATCCACTGTTGATGGAAGGTAAATTTTGATCGTAAGCCACGCTGTAAGTCAAAAAAGCCTGCGACAAAGATGGCCATTGGTTCCTGTAATTGAGGTTCAAGCGGCCACATTCAGTGTTGCCAGCCAAAGCGGGATTCAAATAGATGGGATGGGCATAAAATTGCGAAAACGAAGCATCCTGCCCCTTCGATTCTAAGGATAAAAAATACAGTATCACCAGAAAAAACAAGGAAAAAACGCTTTTCATGCTTGCCAGCTAATTTGCTTATTTTCAGCGGCGCAATGTTACGGATTTTTTCCTTTCTTTTGTCATCATGCTTCAAAAAACAAAAGTGGCCCAAACGAAAACAATATTTTACCCATAAACCCGTTGTAGATGAACTTAATAAATGGATGAATCACACTTGTTTTGCCAACAATTCAATTCTTTTGTTGTTTATGAAGATGATGAGTCAAAATCTTGTTTAGAAACGAAAAACACAATGATGAACCGCTTTCTACTTTCATTGCTTACCATATTTCTTTTCCTTGAAGTTCCGGCTCAGGTTTTACTTGAATCTAAAACGGTGCAACTCCAGTGGCAAGCCAACGACAGCTTGCAGCTTCCTGGCAAAGAAAAAATTGAACGGTTGAGTTTTAAAGGGGCGTTTTATCCCGCCTTCAATTCTACGATACCTTATTTTAACGATCGCCTCGATTTGTTTGATAAAGACCTCGATATTACGGCCACTTTGAGTGAAATTACAGTGGAACCCTTAGATGAAGCTCAAATGCAATGGATTG
>JADYZK010000460.1 GCA_020853175.1 Bacteroidales bacterium | reverse complement strand
GCATCATAAAACTGGTAGCACCTCCCGGAACATCTTCGTCAAAGAAAAGAATTTTATTTGTTTTCTTGAGCGATTGCACAATCACTTGGTGAATGTCGAAAGGCAGCAAGGTTTGCACGTCAATCAGTTCAACATCAATGCCATACTCTTGCAATTGTTCTATCGCATCTTGGGCAATTCTCACGCAGGAACCATAGGTAACTAGGGTAATGTCATTACCGGTTTTGAGTATTTCGGGAATTCCCAATGCACAGCGGAAGCGACCAATATTGTTGGGCCGTTTTTCGCGCAAGCGGTAACCATTTAGCGGCTCGATGATCAAAGCAGGTTCGTCAGAAGCTAAAAACGTATTGTAAAAACCAGCCGCTTGGGTCATGTTGCGTGGCACTGCCACGTGCACTCCACGGATGGAGTTGATGACCATGCTCAGTGGCGATCCTGCGTGCCAAATGCCTTCTAAACGATGTCCGCGGGTGCTGATGATGACCGGTGCTTTTTGTCCGCCTTTGGTGCGGTATTGTGTAGTGGCAAGGTCATCGCTAATGATTTGCAAGGCATAAAGGAGATAGTCGAAATACTGAATTTCGGCAATAGGCCTCAATCCGCGCAAAGCCAATCCAATGGCTTGTCCCATGATGGTGGCCTCACGGATACCGGTGTCGAAGATGCGCAGTTTTCCGTATTTTTCTTGCAGTCCTTCGTAGGTTTGGTTCACGCCTCCGATTTTGCCCACATCTTCGCCAAAAGCCAAGAGCAAGGGATGGTTTTCAAACAATTTATCGAAGTTATCACGCAGAATTTCACGTCCGGGCACGGTAACCGAGTCGGCATCATACTCCGGCGCGATGGGGGCGATTTTTAAGGCCGCCGAAGCTGATTGAGAATGAAGATGGGTGCTGTAACGTTCTAAGCCATCAGTCATTTCTTGTTCTAACCAGCGGGTAACGTTTGTTTTTAACGAGTTGGAAGGATTGCTGCACGAGTTGCAAATCAAACGAAGAATCTTGCGTGCTGAGGAGATGATGTCTTTGCGAATTGGCTCGCCAATGCGACCAAGATCGGTTTTGATGTTTTCGATTTTGGCTGTCTTTGCACAGTTGCAGGTGGTTACATCCACCAAACGGATGAACTCGTCCCTTTTTTGGGTTAATGGTTTTTGAAAGTGATCCCATGCTTTTTTTCGGGCTTCACGGGCTTCTTTTTCGGCCTTCTCGGCGATGGTGTCTAAGGTGGCGGCATCAGCAATGCCGCTGTTGATGATCCATTCTTTGAAGCGGGTGATGCCGTCAATTTCTATTTCTTGCGCAATTTGTTCTTTGGTTTTGTAGCGTTCGTGCGAACCCGAGGTGGAGTGGCCTTGGGGTTGTGTGCATCCTGTGATGTGAAAAAATACAGGAACATGCTCTTTTCTGCATCTTTCGATGCCGTCGCGATAAAGCTTAACGAGGCCGGGATAGTCGTAGCCCTCACCTCGATAGATATAAAATCCGTTGGTGTTTTCTTCTTTTTGAAAACCTTTGAGGATTTCGGAAATGTTCGACTTGGTGGTTTGTTCAGTGTTAGGAACCGAAATGCCCCATCCATCGTCCCAAACGGAGATGGCCATAGGCACTTGCATCACGCCGGCAGCATTGATGGTTTCAAAAAAATGACCTTCGGAGGTTGAGGCATCGCCGATGGTTCCAAAAGCCACTTCATCACCTTTTTTTGAAAATTGAATGAATGGATGCAGTGCCTCGTTGTTTCTAAAATGCTTTGAAGCCTGCGCCAAACCCAACAAACGAAGCATTTGACTTGCCGTGGGTGAGGTGTCGGCAGAAGAGTTTTTTTGTGCTGTCAAATTTTTCCATTCTCCATGCTCGTCGAGCGAGCGGGTAGCAAAATGGTTGTTCATCAGTCGGCCTCCGTTGGCGGGATTGGCTTCTATATCGGTGTCGCCATAAAGCTGAGCGAACAACTCTTCGAGTTGCACCATGCCTGTGGCGAGCATAAAAGTTTGATCTCTGTAATAGCCCGAACGCCAGTCACCATCCTGAAAAACCTTAGCCATAGCAAGTTGCGGAATTTCTTTGCCGTCGCCGAAAATACCAAACTTGGCTTTGCCGGTAAGCACCTCACGCCGACCAATGAGGCTGGCGGCTCGGCTGGAAACAGCGAGGTGATAATCGTGAAGTATCTCTTCTTTGGTGATATTTAAATCATTCAGTATGTTGGAAAGATTCTTTTTCATGCTAAACTAAGTGTATAGTTAATGGTGGTGTGCAAAGTTAGTAAAATATGCTGGTTAGAGGCCGGTTGTAGAGGCTATTTTGCTTTGTGAAGCCCGCACTCTTTTTGCTCTGGAAGCTCCCACCACCAACGTCCGGCCCGTAGGTCTTCATTGGGTAATACGGCTCGTGTGCAAGGTTGGCATCCTATGCTGCGAAAGCCTTTGTCGTGCAAGGTGTTGTATGGCACGTTGTGTTGTTTCACAAACGCAAGCACCTCTTCTTCACTCCAGTTGATCAAAGGATTGACTTTGATAAGTTGGTTGCCTTCGTCCCATTCTACCACCTGCATATTGTGGCGCGTCACCGATTGTGACCGCCGCAAGCCTGTGACCCATGCGTCTAAGCCGGACAACGCCCGTTTGAGTGGGATTGTCTTCCGAATATGGCAGCACAATTTGCGGTTTTCTATGCTGTCGTAAAAAAGATTGATGCCTTTTTTGTTCACCATCTCCTCCACCAAATCGGCATCCGGAAAAAATATTTGGATATTGAGGCCATAGCGGGCATTGGTTTTTTCAATCAGATCGTAGGTTTCCGGAAAGATACGTCCTGTATCTAAAGTGAAAATCATCAGTTCTTTACAATGTGAAGCGATCAATGCGCTGAGCACCTGGTCTTCATAACCTAAACTGCTTGCAAAGGCAATTTTATCGCCAAAATGCTCGTAAACGGTGGTCAATATGGTTTCTGCCGTGGCCTGTTGTAGCTTTTCGTTAAGCTGTGCAATC
>JADYZK010000459.1 GCA_020853175.1 Bacteroidales bacterium | reverse complement strand
TGCAAAAGTAAAGATTTGACTTGAAAAAGAAATAATTTTTTCGCGAATGAGGTCAATTATCTATTTTCGTAAAAAATCATTCTTATGCTGATTGACATTGTTTATTATCTGCTGTTGGCCGCCTTGGTCGTATTTGCTTTGTGGTATGTTTTCGACTGGAGTCGCGGAGCCGACCGAAAAAACAAACAATGGGTGGAAGCTAAAAAGGCAGGTGAAGTTTCAAAACCTTTGCTAAAGGCCTATCGGTTTTATCCCGATAAGCAACGTTTTGTCCTTTTTTGGTTGCAGCTAAAAAGGCTGTCGGCTGTTGTTCCTGATGATGCCGTGATGGCTGAGTTGGGCGTTTATCGCGGACAGACAGCCCGCCTGCTTCAATTGATGGCGCCGCAACGTCAACTGTTTCTGTTTGATACTTTTGAAGGTTTCAGAGAAGAAGATTTGGAAGACGAAAGCGGAAAAGCACTTGCTTATACAACAGCCAGTTTTGCTGATACTTCAATGGCTTTGGTGAAGGAAAAACTATCTCCCTTGGATAAGATCAGTTTTTTCAAAGGTGATTTTTCTTCTATGATTTCCGAAATTCCTGAAGTGAAATTTGCCTTCATCACCATTGATGCCGATCTTGCTGCACCAACTTTGGCCGGACTGCGTTATTTTTACCCGCGTTTGTGTCCGGGTGGTGTCATCATTGTGCATGATTACAACGAAAACTGGCCTTCACTGATGGAGGCAGTGGATGCGTTTCTAACAACCATTCCCGAACAACCGACACTGATTCCTGATCAAGACAATAGCCTTGTTATTGTAAAAAATGCTTTAGTCTAGCATTTGAGGCGCTTCTTCGTTTTTGTTCGGGAACTTAATCGTCTTTTTCAAACCGTAGCCAACTGCCAATAGCAAAAGCATTTCTGTGCCACCACCTAAAGGCGCACTTCCACCTATGGGGCCGCCGCCAAGTGATGGGTCGCCGGGCGGGTTGGGCGGTCCTTGCGAAAAACCAATTTTGAATGAAATGAGAAACAAGAGGAGAAGAAGAAAGGTTATAAATTTTATTTTCATGGCTTTTGCTTTTAGGGGATGAATACTTTTCGGCTATAAACTGTTGACCTTGATGTTAGTTTAATCATGACAACTGAAGTTTTTGTTAAGCCTTCCAATTGAATCAATCCGGCATCACTGACATTCAGTTTTTGAAGCAAGCGACCGTTCATATCCAGAACTTCAACAATTGCTGCATTTCCGATTTCAGGCGATTGAACATACAGCATACCATCTGCTGACCATGCTTTCAATGGATTCTTCGACTCAATATTTTCAGGCGATCCTGTCGGTCTCATCAAAATTAAACGAAAGCGCAGAGGGTCTAACTCAGGTGAATGATTGAAACTGTAGGTGTTTTGATCATTCAAATCAACCAGGCTTTCAGTGAAATGATCCAACAAATAAATTCCGGAATAACCTTCAAAATACGACATTCCCTCGAAGCTGAAACTGATGTCGCCCTCCTGTTCGCAAACGATGCCCAATGGAATGTTCAAAGTGTTATCTGTAGCTGGAAAGCTGTTGATGCTTAATTCTTTATCATCATTTGAAACAGTGTAAATATTAGGAACATTGACACTTCCAAACAGTTTCAAGGCATCATAAGCACCATCAAATTCAAGTGTTGATAGGTCTTGCAAACGCACAACGACTTCATCCGTTAATCCTGCTTTTTCAGCAGTGATGCGCAAGATAGGACTGTTTTCGTAGGTGTTTTTCACGAACGGTTGTGTATGATGCAATCTCGCAGCGTTATTCATTGTTAACAAAGGGGAGAAGGAATTTGATTGCACAAAAAAAGCTTGTCCGGGAGCGATATATTGCGAGCCGCCATTCACACCCACGCCTCCCACATAAGAAGCCCAAACAAAAGCCCCACTGTTTGAAAGTGAGCTGTTGTAAACATAAATAGCATTGTTGAGGGCAATTTTTGTCCAGCCGAGTGGCGAGTTCCAGTCAATGGCAGAAGGGTAGGGGTTGGGCACAAGATTGAAATTGTTTCCAAATGGAGGATAGCTCACCGCAGCTTGAAAACTTCCGTTGTTGGCCTTGCCGGCAAAGGAGTAAGTGACGTTCGATCCCGGATAGTAAAGCAAATAGCCTTTGTCAACCTGCAAAGGAGTGGTGGTTGAAGTACCAATGCTTACATAATCTTGAAGGCCGGCATCGAAAGAATAAACATAAGATCCGTTAAAAACACCCGAAAGCGGATTTGAGCTTTGGGTGAGGGGCACAGAAACAGTATGGTATTTTCGGTTGGCGGTGTTCGCATCGCCGGTGATGTAGCGTTCGAATGTGAAGTCAAGGTTGTTGCTGTTGTGCAGTAGCGAGGCTGTCCCCGAAGCATTGGAATGAAGCAAAAGCGCAGAATTTCCTGCTGTGTTGACCACAGAACCTGAAACAGTAAGCGTTGCCGGAGGGCTGAGACTTAAACTGTTGCCTGTTTCAATCATCAGGTTATCGAGTGAAAGTGCGTTGGTTGCAACAACATCACCCACAATCATGGCATCGCTGCCGACGCTTGCTAAACTTAGATCAGTTTCAAGCTTTAGGTTGTTGAAATACGGCTGACGTTGATCGCCGGAGGCAAGTCCGCTGGCATAAAAACGCACCGCATCCGGAGGCCCTGCCACAGCAATGGTTTGGTTAAAGGTTTCAAGTCCATCACGTCCGGTGGCAAACACTTGTAGGTTTCCTGCGGAAATATACTTGAAATGCAAATTCATAACATTAAAGCCATAGTTGAAAAACATGGGATTGCCATTGATCGTAATTGTGGCTGAATTTCCCATATTGATATTGATGATTTCAGTTCCTGCGGTTCCACCGGTGAAAAGACTGATGCCTTTGTTTCCAATGCCATCGCTGTCCCAGTTAACAGCCCAATCCACAGAAAAAGTAGTTCCAATGCTCATTGGGCCGATAAAAGGCCGATTGGCATTCACATAGTTTCCAACATTTGCAGGATTGGCATAAAGTCCGAAAGAAGGATTTGGTAATCCTGAAATACCGGCTGTTGAAGGGTCTCCTAGAAAAATTCCCGCAAAACCACCTGCTGTGTTGCTGTTGATTTCCCATGCGCCAAAACCTTTTCCTTCGTTGTCGGTATGAGCCCAGCTTCCGCCATAGTTAGCAGCAACATCGGAAGCATGAAAGAGATAACTAAACTCAAAGGCTTCGTTGCCCGTTATCACCAAGGAATAATCTTGGCTTCCGCCATCAAGTGTTCCTTTGTGACCAATGCTGACGTCATACCATTGATCTGCCAAAGGCGAATCCAGATAGATCACTTCCACATTATCGCGAAAATTATCACCTGTAGTGGCTGACAGCGAAGGTGTTGCAGGATTAAGGATATAAGGTTGAAAGACCACTCCTTCCATGGAGTTGAGCCGAATATCGAGATCATTGACCAAAATTTGGTTGGTAGGATTGAGGATCATAGGCGGAATTGTTCCGGGAACATCGTTCCAGCTGAGGGTAACTTTTAAGGGTTCATTTCCTTTTGCTTTCAATCTTATCGTTTTCGTTTCGCCATTATTGAGGGTTAATTCCTTGATGTGTTCAGCATCTGCGGCGTTGGCCGACATCACGGCGGCGGCAGCTTCTGTGTTCATCAAACCCCAGCCAAATTGATAATCCGGGCCGGCATTCCCCAAATCGGTTGCTGTATGAAGTATCAATGCTTTCATGGTAGCCGAGCGCAAGGGTTGCCCGGGATGCAAATTTTCCTGGTGTTCGAGCAACAAACCTACTGATCCGCTTACCATGGGGCCTGCCATTGAGGTTCCATTTGAATAGGTATAAGCGCTGTTATTGGTGTTGTTCGATGAATAAACCATCACACCTTTGGATACAATGTCGGGTTTGATGCGTCCATCATCGGTTGGCCCCCAACCGGAAAAACTGGACATTGTAGAGGATTCATCCACAGCACCCACGCACATATTATTTTTCGCAGTTGCTGAATGGGCAATGCTGCCGTATCCTGTTGCACCTCCGTCTTTATCACGGGTGGTAGTGCTCAATTCCCAGTTGTAAGCATTATTGGGATTTCGATAATAGTGTGATGTTGAAGCTCCCGGACCTTCACCCCGATCGTTGCCCGCGGACTTAGTAATGAGATAATGGGGTGCATTGTGGGCAACAATATCCCAATCGCGTGCTTCGGAACTATAGTATCCCCAATAAACGTCCTCCACTTCGCTTACTGTTGAAATCCCGAACCAGTGCCAGGTGTTGTTACCTGAAAAATTGCCAAAGGCCCAACCGGTCACAAGTCCGTAGGAATGTTGCGAAACTTTCAAGCCCGCTAAGGCTTCAGCTGCCATTTCGCTTTGGTCATCGTTCCAGTCATAGGCATTCAGTTGTGCTGCAT
>JADYZK010000458.1 GCA_020853175.1 Bacteroidales bacterium | reverse complement strand
GGTTAAAATCATTCTAAATTACTCCATTATCGCAAACGTTTGCGCTGCATTTGGGCTTTTTCTTTACATTTGTGCAAAAGCTAACAACAGCTTTAAAATGAATTAAATTCCTCATCATAAACGAAATACATTTGAAATGAGAGTAACACCCATTGATTATTCAACTGTTCAGAAAACCATCCAAGCGAGTGGCCTATCCTCAGTAGGAAAAGCGTCAATTCGTGAAATAAAAAAACTCATTGATAACCTTGAAGCTGCCTCCGGTGACAAATTCATCAGAATGGAGATGGGCATTCCGGGTCTTCCGCCCGCAACAGCCGGTGTAGAAGGTCAAATAGCTGCGCTAAAGCGTGGAGTAGCTGCACTTTACCCTGACATTCATGGCATCCCTGAATTGAAAAAAGAAATTTCACGTTTTGTGAAGTTGTTCATGAATGTGGAGGTAAGTCCTGAAGGCTGCATCCCCACCGTAGGTTCCATGCAAGGCGGATTTGCGAGTTTTCTCACCCTGAGCCGCATAGAAACCAAAAAAACAACCACCTTGTTTATTGATCCGGGTTTCCCCGTTCACAAACAGCAGCACAGGGTTTTAAACATCCCCTTTGAAACTTTTGATGTCTATAACTACCGCGGCGACAAGCTGCATGATAAGCTCAAATCCTACCTCGACAAAGGCCATATCAACTCCATCCTGTACAGCAATCCCAACAACCCATCGTGGATTTGCTTTACTGAAAAAGAACTCAAAACCATCGGCGATTTGGCTACCGAATACGGCGTGGTGGTGATGGAAGACCTTGCCTATTTTGGCATGGATTTCAGACAAGACTTCAGCAAACCCGGTCAACCACCTTATCAGCCTTCCGTTGCCAACTATACCGATAAGTATATCTTGTTCATCTCCAGCTCAAAAGCATTCAGTTATGCCGGCGAGCGGATTGGGATGATGGTGATCTCAAATGCTTTGTACAACGCTGCCTACCCCGATCTGAAACGTTTTTATCCTAACGAAAAGTTTGGATACACCATGATATACGGAACCCTTTATCCGCTCAGCTCAGGCACATCGCACTCGGCACAGTATGGCTTGCTGTCTATTTTGCAAGCTGCCAACGACGGGAAATTCGATTTTGTGGAAGAGGTGAAAGAATACGGCGAAAAAGCCCATGTGATGAAAAAACTCTTTACCGACAATGGTTTCAACATCGTTTATGATAAAGATGAGGATGAACCCATTGCCGACGGATTTTATTTCACTTATGCCTATCCCGGCTTTAGCGGCGTTGCACTTTTGGAAGAGATGCTTTATTACGGCATCAGCGCCATTTCACTCGATATCACCGGAAGTGAGCGTCATGAAGGCATCAGAGCCTGTACTTCGCTCATTCAGCGCAGTCAGTTTGGCGATTTAGAGGCACGACTGAAACAATTCCATGCCGACCATCCTGTTGGTTAGTTGTAATTTTCGAACTTCAATTCATCACTTGATGTTGAGGTGCTTGATTTGTTTATTTAAACCAATTATAAATTACATGATTTCAGCTAAATAGAACCGAAAACCATCAGCTGAGAGCCTGATTTTTAGTAAATTTGCAGCAAAGAAATCCATAAAAATAATAGATATGGCTAAAGTAAAAGGTGCCATCGTTGTAGATGAGGTGAAGTGCAAAGGATGTGGAGTTTGTATCCCCGCCTGTCCCACTTCGGTTATCGAACTGGCAAATGAAGTAAATGGTAAAGGTTACCATTACGCTTATATGGAACATCCTGATTTGTGCACCGGTTGCATGAACTGTGCAATCGTTTGTCCCGATGGAGTTATCACTGTTTACCGACTCAAAAGTTAACAGTTCGTATAAAACTTAAAAAATAAAAAAAGATATGGGCGAACTCAAACTCATGAAAGGAAACGAAGCATTGGCAGAAGCCGCCATTCGCGCCGGCGCCGATGCCTATTTCGGATATCCTATCACCCCCCAATCGGAGGTTATTGAATACCTCATGGCCGAAAAACCTTTCGACCGCACAGGAATGGTGGTGCTGCAAGCAGAAAGCGAAGTAGCCGCCATCAATATGGTTTATGGTGCCGCAGGAGCAGGAAAACGTGTAATGACGTCCTCTTCCTCACCCGGAATCAGTTTAAAACAAGAAGGTCTGTCCTACATTGCCGGAGCAGAAATTCCTATCCTTTACGCCAATGTGGTGCGCGCCGGCCCGGGTTTGGGAACCATCCAACCCTCGCAAGCCGATTATTTCCAAAGCGTGAAAGGCGGTGGCCATGGCGACTACAAACAAATTGTTTTAGCACCCGCCTCGGTGCAGGAAATGTCAGATTTTGTGAAGCTGGGCTTCGAGCTTGCCTTTAAATACCGAATCGCTGTGCTGATTTTATCTGACGGTGTAATTGGTCAGATGATGGAAAAAGTTGAACTTTTTGATTCAGTCCCTCGGTTGACAGAAGACGAAATCAACGCCAAATATCCTTGGGCTACAACAGGCAAGAAAAAAGGCACTGAACGACGCATCATCACCTCGCTCGATCTTGATTCGAAAAAGATGGAAGAGCACAACCATCACCTTCAAGCGAAATACCGCAAAATTGAAGAGAATGAAGTGCGCTATGAGTTGATCAATTGCGACGATGCCGAGTACATTTTCGTTGCTTACGGCTCGAGTGCCCGCATTGCCCAAAAAGCCGTTCAATTGGCCCGCGCCAAAGGCATTAAAGCAGGGCTGTTCCGCCTAATTACCTTGTTCCCCTTCCCGGCAAAGCCAATGGTCGAACTGTGCAAAAAAGGTGTAAAAGGATGGTTGGCTGTTGAAATGAGTGCCGGTCAAATGGTTGAAGATGTGAGGCTTTCCGTTAACGGATGTGCCAAAGTGGAACATTTTGGTCGTTACGGCGGCATCGTTCATTCACCCGAAGAAGTGTTAAATGCCCTTGAGGTAAAAATTATAGGAGACTAATCAGATGGCTGAAGTATTGCTTACAGATATTATCAAACCCGAAAATCTCGTTTATAAAAAAACAGATTTGATGACGGACAACCCACTGAGTTATTGTCCGGGATGCGGCCACGGAACCGCACATCGTATTGTTATGGAAGTGATTGAAGAGCTTGGACTTGAAGAAAGAACCATTGGTGTTGCACCGGTTGGATGCTCGGTTTTGGCTTATGACTTTATGAATATTGATATGACCCAAGCTGCCCACGGACGCGCTCCTGCTGTGGCCACAGGCATCAAAAGGGTTTGGCCCGATAAAATCGTTTTTACCTATCAAGGTGATGGCGACTTGGCTGCCATTGGCACAGCAGAAACCATTCATGCTTGCAACAGAGGCGAGAAAATTGTTATTATCTTTGTGAATAACGGCATCTATGGAATGACAGGCGGCCAAATGGCACCAACCACCCTTCCGGGGATGATTTCATCTACATCACCTTATGGCAGAGATGTAGCAACAATGGGTAATCCATTAAAGATAACTGAGTTGATTGCACAGCTGCCGGGCACGTATTTCGTTACGCGTCAAGCGGTTCACACGCCTTCGGCAGTGCGTAAAGCAAAAAAATCCATTAAAAAAGCCTTTGAAAACCAACGCGATGGCATTGGAGGCGTTTCTTTTGTGGAGATTGTTTCCAACTGCAATTCAGGCTGGAAAATGACGCCGAATGACTCCAACAAGTGGATGGAAGAAAATATGTTTCCTTTTTATCCTTTAGG
>JADYZK010000457.1 GCA_020853175.1 Bacteroidales bacterium | reverse complement strand
TTCAACCTGAGCTGGGATGCCGTAACCGAAGCCGGTGGCGTAGTAGTAAGCAACGATGTAAAGTTGTTGCTGGCTGTACAGTTTACCAAGCAGTAATTGATTTTTCCATCGCAACACCGCTGCAGGTGTAGCGGTGTTGCTTCCTTTCTTTTTGTATGCAACACATTCACTTCAAAGCCGGCGAAAGAGGCGTTAAAAACCTTGGCTGGCTCATCAGCAATTTCACGTTTAGCTTTAGCAGTTATGCCAACCCCAACCGTAACGGTTTTGGATTGCTGAAAGTATTTAACGACGACTATGTGGAAGCCGGCAAAGGTTTTGGGTTGCATCCGCACCAAAACATGGAAATCATTTCTGTAATGCTGGCGGGCAGCATGAACCACAAAGACACGCTGGGTTATAGCGAAGTGGTGCACAAAGACTGGGTACAAATTATGAGTGCCGGTAGCGGCCTCCGCCACGAAGAATACAACGTAGGCAAAGACGAAGTGAACTTTTTGCAGATCTGGATTGAGCCCAAATTGCAAAACATCAATCCGCGGTATCAACGCCGGTATTTTCCGGAAGAAAAAAGAAAGAACAAGTTGCAGGTAATCGTGAGCAACGAAGAAGGCACCGAGCATTGCTGGATCAACCAGAATGCCAAACTGAGCCTGGGTTATTTCGAAGCTGGTCAACAACTGGATTACTATTTCAATCCTACCAACAAAGCTGTTTTTATTTTCAATATCGACAATGCAGTAACAGTAAACGGCGTAGCCTTGCAGCACAGAGATGGCATCGGTATTTAGGACACCGATACTATTGACATCCACTGCACTGAAGAGAGTCGTTTTTTGCTGATTGAAGTGCCCATCAATCATTAAAAAAAGGCTTTCAATAATGGAGATGGAAAAAATGCTGAACCCAAAACGCATTTCAATCGTTATCACATCAAGCAAGTAAACAACAACCATGAATATAGAGATTATCGCTGGCAGCCCCCGCCAGCAAAGTGTAACTTACCGGGTGGCATTGTTTCTGAAAAAGTACCTGGAGCAACACTCTAACCATACGGTGAATATTATTGATGTACGAGAGTGGAACCTGCCCCTGCTCGACAGTGTATTTACCTCCGTAGAAGCTACGCCTGAAGCCTACAAGCCCTTGGCCAAACGCATGTTTGCCGCCGATGCTTTTGTATTGGTGAGCCCCGAATACAATGGAAGCTATACGCCGGCCATGAAAAACCTGCTCGATCATTTTCCAAAGCAGAGCCGTAAAACTTTTGGCATTGTGACCGCATCACCCGGTGGTATGGGTGGCATGCGGGCCACACAAGGCATGCAGCTGCTGGTAGCCGCTTTGTTTGGTGTGCTCAGTCCTTACATGCTGGTAGTACCCGGTGTAGACAAGAAATTTGACGCCGAAGGCAACCTGCTCGATGAAGCATTTGGCAAAGCCGTAGATGTATTTGCCAAGGAACTGTTGTGGCTGGCCGAATCGGTGAAGCCAGAGCATGAGCTGGCATAAATACAGCACCGATAATAATTCTAACGCCATGGTACAAGAGTTTGTACTATGGCGTTTGTGCGTTAATATCAAACTGCCAGTGCAGTAAATATTGAAACAATCAACAGGTTTTTTTTAGGCAACCAACCGATGTTGAAAGTATTGACAATCGACGCCGACTGTATGGCAAAAAAGCATTACGTGTGAATATTTGATGGAAACATCACCCTGTTCGAGCTTGGCATATAGTGCCATGGAAATACCCATTTGCGTAGCCACAAAATCTCGCTTCAATTGATGTTCCAAACGAATGCGTTTCATGGTATGGCCAATGGCTTTCTCTAAATCTTTCTTATTGTGCATGGTTCAAGGTGTGGGGGTACATCAAATAATACATAGCGTTAAATGCCCTACTGTAAAAATAGGGGGGGTACTATTACCACCAACAAAATAGCGCAGACACTCACATTTTTTGACATTTATCAAATTCCAAACACCCCCCCACCTATTTCCGTTGCATTTCGGGAGATATACTCCTGACAAACTCCCTACAACAGGAGACATCCTCCAGACAAGTTGGCTGCAACCTTCAAATTTTACAAAGCACCTCTTCATATTTGTGCTGTGGCATGCTTATATCTTGAGGGTGGTTAGTACACACACAGCCCTGAAAATACTTGGCCGGTATTTTCTACAATGGAAACCCCTTTGCTTGCTGAGGGATTAGTCAAATTAAATCAAATTACAAAATGCATTATTGATATCGCTCCCGAATTTTTAAGCAATATTCCTTAGGTTTTATTGCGATTTATGATCCCCCCCCAAAAAAAAATAGGCGGAAATATCCGACGCAGCGCCAATCACCGCAGGTAGGAACTAACCAAAAAAAATTCTTTTATGTTGTCAAAAATTCTTTTCAAAGTAGGCCTTATTTGTACTTTATTCCTCTGTGTTTCATGTGAAAAAAGTATCTCAGATACACCATTGGATAAAGAGCAAGAGCCATCTGAAATACTAATAGTCGCTAAGCCATTCACCACTACTTATGGTGATGTTGATATTCAAAGTCTTGCAACCGTAAAACGAGAAGGAGGTTCATTGCAAGTTACTGTGGCTGATATTAAAGGAGATGCCACATTTAGTAAGTATATCTTGATTTCTGATAATAGAGATAAATTGAATCCCCGTAGAGATATCTATCTTTGGTCAACAAATATGCGGAAAGATTTAAGTCAGAAAGCAAAAGAATCTTTTACTGGGGATTTGAATTTGATACATTTACCGACTGGTGATAAGTTAGAGTACTCGATTACAAATGGTGTAAAAAACAAAAAAAGATTAGAAAGAAACGACTATCTATTAAAAAATGCTGCCCCAACACATTGGGAATGTGTCAAAGGTTGTGTTAATAAAACAATGGATGACATGAGTTGGGGTGAAACGATACTTTGCGCTGTAGCATTTCCCGAATGTTGCGCTGGTGTTTTTCTAGCTTGTGAAATAGATTGCACCCTTTAAAATTATAGCTATGATAATCGCCTTCATCATCGCAGGAGGTTTCCTAGTACTCTTGCTTCAAAAAACTTTATATAAGTTTAGCCCAAAGCAAGGCTGGAGAATATTTGCAACTTTGTATATTCTTGTTTCTATATTGTGTGCCTTTTATTTCGCACCAATTACAGAAAAGTTTAGCTTTTGGCAACGAATCTCAATATTAATCGCCTTTATTATCGGCACCGTTATAAGGGTTATTTACTACAGAGGGAAGATGATCCCTGACGATAAAAGAAAACTTTAGGCGAAAAATCGGATGCCATGATGACATCCGATTTTTTTATACTGCCCGAGGTTCAGATTCGATTGTGTTCCCTGTTGATAGCAAACATCATTATGCGTAAATTCTTGGTCTACAGTTTTTGCATTGCTCAAGTACTTATTAACACTTCGCTTTCCCAAACTACCAGACACCCCCTCTATTTCAATACCCATGTAGGGGTAAGCTTAGATGGTAGCGGCGATTTGGGCGGTTCCTCCTTTATGTTTGGTTTCCAAAAAGCCCTGTCGAAAAAACATAACCTCGCTATCAACTATGAATTTTTTGCATTGAAAAACGATTCATATGATGGTCTCTTTGAATTCAGAAAATCTAAATCCGCTCAGTTATTATACATATTCAAAGCAGGTTCTAATACCCCTACACATTTTGAAATTGGTCTTGGTGGGCAGTTCAAGTGGCACCATTGGCGGCTATCCAGCAATGGACCGTATTTGGTAAGAGGGCTAAGAGATGGATCCATTCTGAGG
>JADYZK010000456.1 GCA_020853175.1 Bacteroidales bacterium | reverse complement strand
TAAGTAACCGTGTTCCAGTGTTGGCAGATTTAAAACCAAGTGGAAAATACCTCATGGAAGATTTGCACGAAGCAGGTGGTGTTCCAGCAGTAATGAAATATTTATTGAAACACAATTTATTACATAGAGATTGTTTAACTGTTACAGGAAAAACAATTGTTGAAAATTTGGAAGCTGTGGAAGATTTAACCGAAGGTCAGAAAGTATTTCTTCCATTGGAAAATCCAGTGAAAGCAAATGGACATCTGCAAATGCTCTACGGAAATTTAGCTACCGAGGGAAGTGTAGCTAAAATAAGTGGCAAAGAGGGCGATTATTTTGAAGGAACAGCCAAAGTATTTGACGATGAATATGCAGTGATTGATGGTGTGCGAAACGGAGAAGTAAAACCCGGGAATGTGGTAGTAATCCGTTATTGCGGACCAAGAGGCGGACCGGGAATGCCTGAAATGCTCAAACCAACTTCAGCAATTATGGGTGCAGGATTGGGAAATTCAGTGGCTTTAATTACCGACGGTAGATTTTCGGGTGGAACGCATGGTTTTGTGGTAGGACACATCACTCCGGAAGCTTTTGTAGGTGGAACAATTGCCTTGGTAAATGATGGAGATTTGATTGCGATTGACACAAAAAATAATACGATCAATTTAAAAGTATCTGAACAGGAATTGGAAAAACGAAAAGCAGCATGGAAACAACCTCCATTGAAAGCAAATAAAGGGGTTTTGTACAAATATGCACAATGCGTTTCGAGTGCTTCATTGGGGTGTGTAACCGATAAATAATTAAAAAATGAAAACAACGGAATTAAAAATAACAGGTGCAGAAGCGGTGATACAAAGCCTGAAAGCCGAAGGTGTAAAAACGATATTTGGTTATCCAGGCGGTGCTATCATGCCAATTTATGATGCCTTGTTTCATCATCTTGAAGAAGTAAATCATATCTTGACAAGACACGAGCAAGGTGCTATACATGCAGCTCAAGGATATGCTAGAACTTCAGGAAAAACAGGGGTTGTATTTGCTACTTCGGGTCCGGGAGCCACCAATTTAATTACAGGTTTAGCCGATGCCCTGATTGATTCTACGCCCTTGGTTTGCATCACCGGACAGGTGGCTTCTCATCTCTTGGGAACTGATGCTTTTCAGGAAACCGATGTCATGGGAATTTCGATGCCGGTAACCAAATGGAATTGTCAGGTAACCAAAGCAGCAGATATAGCACCCACTTTAGCCAAAGCATTTTACATCGCCTCGTCTGGTCGTCCTGGGCCGGTTTTGGTGGATATTACCAAAGATGTCCAGTTTGAAAAACTGGATTTCTCTTACGAAAAGTGTACATCGGTGAGAAGCTACCAACCTAAGCCAAAATTGAATGTAGATCAAGTGCAAGCAGCAACCAAGTTTTTGAATGAGGCAAAAAAACCTTTGATGATTGTCGGACAAGGAATTATGCTTTCCAATGCAGAAGAAGAATTATTGGCTTTTGCCGAAAAAACGGGTATTCCGGTGGCTTCTACGCTTTTGGGATTAGGAGCTTTTCCAAGTCATCACCCTTTATTTGTTGGAATGGTAGGCATGCATGGCAATTATGCACCCAATGTAAAAACCAATGAGTGCGATGTGTTGCTTGCCGTGGGAATGCGTTTTGACGACCGTGTTACAGGTGATGTTTCCCGGTATGCAACACAAGCAAAAGTGGTTCATGTTGATATAGACACTGCCGAAATCAATAAAATCATAAAAGCCGATGCTCCTGTTGTAGCCGATGCCAAAGAAGCACTAACCGTTTTAGCAGATTTGGTAGAAAAACAAACTCATCAAAATTGGTTGGATGAATTTCATCAAGCGAAGCAAAAGGAATTACAGGTACTTTCAGAAAATAGAGAAAAGGAATTTTCAGATGAACTGAGAATGGATTTGGTGATTGATTTACTTTCTCAAAAAACCAAG
Organism: Bacteroidales bacterium; assembly: GCA_020853175.1. GTDB lineage: Bacteria > Bacteroidota > Bacteroidia > Bacteroidales > F082 > JALNZU01. The sequence goes on along the minus strand of JADYZK010000456.1, from coordinate 3,760 downwards.
GGCAATGCAATCGTTGTAACCGATGTGGGACAGCACCAAATGATGGCGGCACAGTTCTATCAGTATAATCAAACCAAAAGTAATGTTACATCTGGCGGATTGGGAACGATGGGTTTTGCACTTCCAGCCGCTATTGGAGCAAAAATGGCAAATCCGGAAAAACAAGTCGTAGCTATCATTGGAGATGGTGGTTTTCAAATGACCTTGCAGGAATTGGGAACCATGATGCAGAATAATATCGGCGTGAAAATCATCATCTTAAACAATGGTTATTTGGGAATGGTGAGGCAATGGCAACAAATGTTCTTTGAAAAAAGATATTCGTTTACCGACATTCAAAGTCCTGATTTTGTGGCTTTGGCAGCCTCTTACAACATCAAAGGTCAAAAAGTTGAAAGACAGGAGGACTTGAACAACGCATTAGACCAACTTTTAAACACAGAAAATGCGTACCTGTTGGAAGTGAAAGTTGCCAGAGAAGATAATGTTTTTCCGATGGTGCCAACAGGTGCTTCGGTAGCTGAAATAAGATTACAATAATTATAAAACGGATAAAATGGAAACAATGAACAAAACATTTACCGTATCCATATTTACGGAAAATACAATCGGAATGCTCAACCGCATCACCATCATATTTACAAGACGACATTTGAATATTGACAGCATCACCGCTTCTGAAACAGAGGTTAAAAATGTGCACCGTTACACTATCGTTTTGAGAACAAACAGAGAACAAATAGATAAAGTTGTTGGGCAAATCGACAAATTAATTGATGTTCTGAAAGCCTTTGTACACGAAGATAATGAAGTAGTACATCAGGAAATTGCGTTATATAAAATCAAAACAACAGAACTTAAATCCAACAATGTAGAGCAAGTGGTTAGAGAAAATAGTGCCAAAGTTCTCACCGTAGATCCCGATTTTATCGTCATTGAAAAAACAGGGCACAAAGCAGATACACAGGTTTTATTTGAGAAATTGAAACCCTTTGGTATTCTGGAATTTGCCCGCTCAGGAAGAGTAGCAGTTACCAAACCAATGAAAGAATTAAGTACTTATTTAAAAGAATTAGAAATCAATTAAAAAAAATAATACAATATAAAATGGCACAATTAAATTTTGGCGGCGTAATGGAAAATGTCGTAACACGAGAAGAGTTTTCATTAGAGAAAGCAAGAGAAATATTAAAAAACGAAACTGTTGCAGTCATTGGATACGGCGTGCAAGGTCCGGGACAAGCCTTAAATTTGAAAGATAATGGCGTAAAAGTAATTGTAGGACAACGAAAAGGGACAAAGAGTTGGGACAAAGCACTTGCTGATGGTTGGGTAGAAAATGAAACTCTTTTCGAAGTGGAAACCGCTTGCGAAAAAGGCACTTTACTCATGAATTTATTATCAGATGCAGGGCAAATACAAGCATGGGAAACGATGAAAAAAAATTTGACAACAGGAAAAGCCCTGTATTTTTCACATGGTTTTGGCGTTACTTTTCATGAAAAAACAGGTATCGTGCCACCTAAAGATGTAGATGTGTTTTTGGTGGCTCCCAAAGGTTCGGGAACTTCGTTAAGAACATTATTTTTAAAAGGGCAAGGTTTAAATTCCAGTTATGCCGTTTTTCAAAATGCAACCGGAAAAGCTGAAGAAAAAGCATTGGCATTAGGCATCGCTATCGGTTCTGGTTATTTGTTTGAAACCACATTTCAAAAAGAAGTATACAGCGATTTGACTGGCGAACGAGGCGTTTTGATGGGAGCTATCGCAGGTGTTTTTGAGGCTCAATATAATGTGCTTCGTCAGCGAGGACATTCGCCAAGTGAAGCCTTCAACGAAACTGTAGAAGAATTGACCCAAAGTTTAATGACTTTGGTAGCCGAAAACGGAATGGATTGGATGTTTGCCAATTGCAGTACCACTGCACAACGAGGAGCATTGGATTGGAAAGGTAAATTTAGAGAAGCTACCACTCCTGTTTTTAATGAACTGTATGATGACGTGCTTTCAGGTAAAGAAGCAGCCATCGTTATCGAAGCCAACAGCAAGCCAGATTACAGAGAAAAACTCAACGCAGAACTCAAAGAAATACAACAAAGTGAGTTGTGGCAAACTGGAATGCAAGTTCGAAAATTAAGACCTCAAACCAAATGATACATTTAGCAAAAATACAAGAGGCAGCCGAAAACCTGAAAGGTGTGGCTGTGCATACGCCTCTTGTGAAAAACGAAAACCTGAGCGAGCGATTTGCTGCTCAGGTTTATTTGAAACGGGAAGATTTACAACCTGTACGATCCTACAAATTGCGTGGAGCGTATCATAAAATAAGTTCGCTTTCCGAAAATGATATAAAACTAGGCGTTGTATGTGCAAGTGCGGGTAATCACGCTCAAGGAGTGGCTTTTGCGTGTAGAAAACTGAACATAAAAGCCGTTATTTATATGCCTATTACCACGCCTGCACAAAAAATAAAGCAGGTAAAACTCTTTGGAAAAGAAAATGTAGAGGTTGTGTTGAAAGGTGATACTTTTGACGATGCCTACAACGAAGCCCTTCTTTTCAGCCAGAAGAATAAGGCAGTTTTCGTTCATCCGTTTGATGATGAATTGGTTATTTCCGGACAAGGAACTGTAGGATTGGAAATTGTGGAAGACAGCAAATGTAAAATTGATTTTTTATTCTTCCCAATTGGAGGTGGCGGTTTGGCAGCAGGGGTCGTTTCGGTTTTTAAACAATTGAGTACCGAAACTAAACTTATCGGCGTAGAACCAGAAGGAGCAGCCTCTATGAAAACATCGTTGGAAAACGGTAAAAATACTGCATTGACGGACATTGATAAATTTGTAGATGGAGCGGCAGTAAAACGAGTGGGCGACAAAACATTTGAAATCTGTAAAAACTCTTTAGATGATATCGTTTTAGCCCCCGAAGGGAAAGTTTGCACCACAATTTTACAATTATATAACGAAGAAGCCATTGTTGTAGAACCTGCAGGAGCTCTGAGTATTGCTGCATTAGATTTGTATCAAGATCAAATCAAAGGAAAAAATGTGGTCTGCATTGTGAGCGGAAGCAACAACGACATTACAAGAATGGAAGAAATCAAAGAGCGTTCCTTGATTTATGAAGGTTTGAAGCATTATTTCATCGTCAACTTTCCACAACGTCCAGGCGCATTAAAAGAATTTGTAAACGAAGTTTTAGGCAAAAATGATGACATCACTTATTTTCAATTCACCAAAAAGAACAACCGCGAAGAAGGTCCGGCTGTTGTTGGCGTAGAACTAAAATACAGTTCTGATTTAGATAGTATGGAACAAAAAATGAAAACTAAAAAAATAAATTATCAGCATCTGAATGAGCAGAAAGAATTGTTTACGCATTTGATATTTTAAACTATCTTGTACAGTTATGTGTTGTAAAATTCAAACAACAGTTCATTAATATTTAGCCAACGCACCAAGCAGGAGTAAAATGGACAGACAACATCAAGACAGAAAAGAAGGGCAGCACCTAACCTCGGCTTTAAAAAATTGCTGGTTTTGTGCGCTTTCAGAGAGTACTCAGGTGATTGAAAATCCATCTTGTTTTATTAGCTTTGGAACTACCGGCCGCAACTTCTCAAAGCCGTAGCCGTTATTTGAAATTAGAGATAATCTCACGGCCAAACTTCCCGGCCTGAACAATTAGTTGCCGTTCCGTAAGCGGCTTTTTGATGTCAGAAAGGCTAAGCCCATGAATGCGGCCATCAAGAACAAAT
>JADYZK010000455.1 GCA_020853175.1 Bacteroidales bacterium | reverse complement strand
TACGTTCGGCAAGTCCGCTGGTATCCACGGTAACAGAAAATTGATCTTCGGTGATGTTTATAAAATCTTTGGTGGCCACAGCAACAGTGAGCTTTACCGTAGAAGGAAAAAGCCTTAAACGTGGCTTAGAAGGTTTAATAATTTTGACCTCAATATTGGCCTCAGTAAATTTTTCGATGATGAATTTGGCAGTTACTTGATGTTCAGTGATGTGAACCAAAGCCGGATCAAAGACAAGCTGGGTTGTAGTGCTGAAATTTTCGCGTAGTTTTTCGGAAGTTATAATCTGTGTTGGAATAAATCTGATGGTGTCAAGCACCGTTTTTGGGGCATATACCAACACCGAATCGGGTAGGGTGGTGGCCAATCCATACAAGCCAAACTGATCTGAAAATTGTAGGTCGTAGTTCAATTGAATCGCCACTTTTTTGGTTAGCAGCGGCTCAATGGAAAAAAACAAATCCCCATCATTGAGTTCCAATTCACCTTCGTGTAAATCGAGAACTGACGAGAGATAAGTCTTTAAGGTTGAAGTAGTAAGATAAAGTAATTCTTGGTTTTGTTTGCGGTAGGCCAGTTGGTTTACCGGAAGATTGATGGTGTTTTTTTGGTAGGCTGCGCTGTAAAATTTCAATAAATTATAGCCTGTTGAAGTGATCGAAACACTCACCTGATGTTGGGATTGATTTTGCGAAATCCAGTATTCAACCGGAGGATCGGTCAGGCTGATGTTGATGGTTTCGGCTACCGTATAAGTGTTGGCAAGTTTCACAAAAAGCCACAAAGCCGACGAAAAAGCAAGAAAAAAAAGAAAGGCATAGAAGCGCCTTTTTTTGGGTGCAGCAGCAATGAAAGCCTGTTTATTGTCCTGTCGGGATTGCATCTTTGTTGCAGCTTGAACGGGTGAAGCGAAAATAAAGGTGGACAACAATGTTGCAGCCCACCTTTAAAATGGTCTTATTTGGCGAGACCTACTTGGGCTGAATCGGAGATAATGGCGCTTTTTTCAACCATCAATTTGTTTCCGCCTTCAATTTCAAGAAGGATGGTGGTGTCTTTTACCTCAGCAATTCTTCCGTGAATGCCACCAATGGTGATCACTTTGTCTCCCTTTTTAAGGGCTTCGCGGAATTTGCGTTGGTCTTTTGCTTTTTTCATCTGTGGGCGGATGAAGAAAAAGTAAAAAACAACCATGATGAGTACCAAGGGCAAAAACGACATCAAACCGCCTGACTGTTCTCCGCCTTGGGGTGCTAATAATAAAATGTTTAAATAGTTCATGTTATAAGATTATTAATAAGATTCTGGAGTTGAAACCTGTCCTTTAATCCGTAAGACGGTGCTTTGGGGCTGTCCGTTGCTGATTACGGTGATGGTTTTGTTTTGGATGCCACGTTGTCCGCCAGAGTCGAAGGTCACTTCGATAGTACCTTCTTCACCAGGTTTGATGGCCGTTTTGGTGTATTTGCTCGCTGTGCAACCGCAGCTGGCACTAACTTGACTGAGGATAAGGTCGGCATCACCTGTGTTGGTAAACCTAAACACATGGATTACTTTTTCGCCTTGTATCAATCGCCCGAAGTCATGTTCGGTATTCGTAAATGTAATCCTTGATAGCTTTGGGTTTGCGGCTTCAGTGGCCGATTTTGGGTTGTTGACAAGGTGTGCAGGATTGCTTTTATCTGATCCGTTGCAGGCAGCAAAAAAAATGAAGAGAAAAGGAAGTATTTTTAAAACAAATTTCATTTTGCAATAAGCTGATGTTAAATTAGTTAAGAAACAATTAGAAAACTGAAACTTTAAAGCATGTTTTTGTTTTCCATTGCTTGTCGCTTGGCACAAAAATAGTAAAAAAGCAACACTCGCTCAAAGCTTAATTTCCGCTACCAAAGATGGTGATGGCGCCTTTATACACTTCATTGCTTTTAAAACCTTCGCATTGAAGCACATAAAAATATACGCCATCGCTCAGTCCACTGCCGCCCCAGTCGTTGTTGTAGTTGGTAGATTCGTAAAGCTTCTTGCCTTGTCGGTTAAAAATCACCAAATTGGTTTTTTTGTAATAGGCTGAAAGCGAACGGATGTCGCTATCGGCTTGGGTGGATTTCATGGGATTATTGGTGTTGTTGTCTTCTGCTGTGCCTTCGGTAATCACCAGCACATCGTTGATGCCATCGCCGTTGGGCGTAATGATGTTGGGGATGCTCAGCTTGATGGGCAACACTTTCACGTCTTTGAAGTAGATCGTGTCGCATCCATAGGCGTTAAAAACGGTGAGTGCAACTTTATAATCTCCCACTTCGTTAAAAACGTGCAAGGGTTTCAAAAGGTCCACTCTGGGCGTATCATCACCCATTTCCCAATAATGGCCGGTCACCTGCACTGTGTCAACGGAAAGGTTGCTGAACTCAAAAGTAACGTATGGGTTTTGGATAAAGGCGGTATCAGGGTCTGCCTCAATTTCTATCACAGGATTGGAATAGCCTTTGGTATAAATCGAATCCTTAGTAATACATTGATTTTGATCGGTGACGTTGATAAAGTACCAAAGATGTGCTTTCAATCCGATAGCCAATGAAGGATTTCCGGGGGCCACCTGAATCGGACGCACATCCCAATTGTATTGATAAGGTCCGCTTTGTCCTGTCGCCACGGCTTTTACCATGGCTGTGTTGCCATTGTCATTGTCGCCGTTGGTGCAAGTGAGTTGCATTTGTTCAAAACTGATGGTAGTTTCGGGAAAAACAATTACCTCAAAGGCTTGACTCATGCACTCTTCAAGCGTGATGGTGTCTTGTATCCTGATGGTGATGCTTTGGTTTTCAGTGGCTGTGAAATTGATCGTGGGAGTGGTTGCTCCGTTCCATGACCATTCATAAATGACATTGGGTTGTGGCGTTACTTGAAGCGTCACAGCATTGCCTATGCAAACAGGCATGGTTTGGGGACTGCTGATGGTGCAATCTATCTGGCTTTGAAGTGAGCCTGACAGCATCAGAAATGTCATGAAAAGTAAAGTGCTTCTAATAAAGGCTTTCTGCATCGTATTCAACGGTTTATAACAATCTTACGGAGCTTAAAAAGAGGTCATTTCCTCTTGTACAAAAGTAGCAAAAACAAGCATAACATCATTCAAAAATACCGGCATCGAGCATCACCAAAGTGCAATTGATGACCACTTTGATACCGTTTTCGCGTGCCAAAAGTTCGAGTTTTTTGTTTTCCGTTCCCGGATTGAAAATAATGCGTCGTGGCTTCAAAGCAATGATTTCTTCGAGATAAGCCTCTTGGTTCATGGGGTTAAGGTACAAGGTAACCGTATCAAAATGAACGTTTTCGGGTATTTTCTTCGTGATCTTGACATCAAAATCATCCGTTTCTATTTTTCCGACAGCGGTAACATGGTGGCCATGAGCCAAAAGATTTTTTACCGCCTTGTATGCGTAACGCGATGGGTTGGTTGAAGCACCCAAGACAAGAACTTGTTCTTTCATGTTAGAGAATTTAAGTGAAACAATAAAAAGTGAAACACAATCATAATGATTTTTTTTACTTTTTATTGTTTCAAGGCCATAAAATTGCCTGATTACTGGCGATATACGAATGAATTGATGTTCATTCCCGCACCAACAGAGGCAAACATGAGCAAATCGCCCGGGCTAATGTGATGGTTTTCGAGTTTTCCTTTCAGAATCATGTCATACAAGGTTGGAACGGTGGCCACTGAGCTGTTTCCTAAAGTTTGTATGTTCATGGGCATTTTTTCTTGCACATCAATTTTTAAATGATATTGCCTGTAAAAACGTTGAACGATAGCTTCGTCCATTTTTTCGTTGGCTTGATGGATCAAGATTTTTTTCAAATCTTCAATAGCCATTCCCGAGCGTTCCAATGACAATTTCATGGCGAGCGGAACTTGGGTGAGGGAATACTCGTAAATTTTTCTTCCCAACATTTTCATGTAGCGGATATTGGTATCCTGATCGGGAGCGTTGCTTGAGCCAAAATACAGGTAACCTACTTCCTCATTGGTGTGGGAGGCAAACGAGTACGACAAAAGTCCTCTTTTTTCGTCTTCCAAAATGCCATCTACTATGGCGGCTCCGGCACCATCGCTAAAGATCATGGTGTCGCGATCGTATTTGTCAACCACCCGTGAAAGGGTTTCGCTGCCAATGACCAAGCATCG
>JADYZK010000454.1 GCA_020853175.1 Bacteroidales bacterium | reverse complement strand
TGCTGGATAGGGCTTTGCAGGCGGTCTATAACGGAAAAACTTACTACAGCGAAGAACTTTGGGATTATTTTACAAAAAGCGTTACCAAAGAAGATAAACCCGGCAGTGATTTGGCCCTCACCAAACGCGAGCTTGAAGTGCTGCTGCTGATGGCCGAAGGTTTAAACAACAAGGAAATTGGCGAACGTTTGTTTGTAAGCGAACGCACCATTGTAGGCCACAAATCCAACTTGATGGCCAAAACCAACACCAAAAATACGGTGTCGTTGCTGGCGTTTGCCATTCGCAATGGGCTAATCCAAATATAATCTACGCTATTTTCCCACTTCCTTTTCGTGATTTTGCGTAAAAGTATCGGTTTCTATTTCCTTTTATTACACTTAATCCATTGTGAAAACAGTAACAACTAACCTGTTTTGCTAAGATGAATTGTTGTAATTTTGCCATTAATTGTTAAAAGAATAACAGACTTTCACCCTCAAAAAATAGACACAATGAAAAAAGCAAAAATTTTGGTAGTTGATGACGACATGGACGTGATCACCGTTTTAGAGCAAATGCTTTCTAACGAAGGCTTTGAAGTTATTTCAGCATACAATAAAGAGGAAGGCATTGCCCTGGCCTTAAAAGAAAAACCCGATTTGGCTATCTTAGATGTGATGATGACCACCCATTACGAAGGTTTTGAAATGGCCAAAGAGTTTGTTGACAATGTTGAGCTTCAAAAAATTCCTACCTTGATTGAAACCTCCATCGAAGTGCTCATGACCACCAAACCCAGTGTTCAGGCCATGGCTCGGGAGTTTAGAAATGATCCCAACTACAAAGAATTACAAGTGATTCTCATCAGAGACATCGTAACCGGCAACTCGGGTATTGACTACCGCGCCGAAGATGGCCGCTCGGTTTGGGTTCCTGTTGACGGTTTTATCCGCAAACCTGTGGACAGAAACAGGGTGCTGCCCGAAGTAGAACGCATCTTGGCCAAAAAAACGGAACAAGCCAATTCATAAATCCTTTGAATCATTCTTTCAGCTCACATAACAAGCCAACAAAGGTGATCGCTTAAAGCTGAGGCTTTGGCGTTGATCATCGGCGGCTCAACATAAAGAAACATGAAAAGTACAGTTCACGAAATCCTTAATCATTATCCCAACAAAGGGCATGACAGCCTCATCCCTATTTTGCAGCAAGTGCAAGATAAGCTGGGTTTCTTATCCGAAGAAGCCGTGATAGAAGTTGGAAAATACCTGCAAATGCCGGCGAGCAAAATTTTTGGGGTAGCCACATTTTACAACCAATTCCGATTTACACAACCCGGAAAATACCATGTTCAAGTATGCCGCGGCACCGCTTGTCATGTGTTGGGATCGGCAACCGTGCTCGATGAAATGGAAAAGCAGCTTAAAGTAAAATCCGGACAAACAACCCGCGACAAGCTTTTCAGCCTCGAAGTGGTTGCCTGCATCGGTGCCTGTGGCTTGGCTCCTGTCATCAGCATCAATGGTGAGTTTCATGCCAAAGTGACCAGCGAATCCATCAAATCAATTGTAGAAGATTATAGAAACAGGGAGGAAAACAGATGATTGCCGATAAATCATTCTTGATAAACAATGTGTTGAAAGTGAGCGAAAAAGCATCTTTCTCCAACGAAACACTCAGCGAACTGCGTTTGATTCGCAATGACCAAAACACAAAACCGGTGATTTTTGTCGGTGCAGGAACTTGTGGCTTGGGTGCCGGTGCCAACGCAACCATTAAAAAAGCCAAAGAATACCTCGCCAACCACAACATTGAAGCCGAGGTCATTTCGGTGGGTTGCATCGGTTTGTGTTCTTCGGAACCTATTATGGACATTAAATTGCCCGGTAAAAAACGTATCTCGTTTGAACAAGTTACCGGTAATTTGGTTGAAAAAATTCTTGATGGAGTTTTTGCAGACCAACTTCCCGATCAACCATTTTTAGGGCAGTATCGCAGCCAAAACGACCAAGCCGATTGGCAAGGCGTGAACTTTCTTGATGAACATCGCTTTTTTAAACCACAGCACCGCATCGTTCTCGAAAACTGCGGAATTATCAACCCGGTTAGCATTGAGGAATATATTGCACGCGATGGCTACAAGGCCTACCTCAACACATTAAAGGTATATACTCCGGCAGAAATGTGCGACCAGATTGAGAAAAGTGGACTTCGAGGTCGCGGCGGCGGAGGATTCCCCACCGGAATAAAATGGAAGTTTGCCCTCTCTACCCAAGCCGACCAAAAATATTTGATTTGTAATGCCGACGAAGGCGACCCGGGTGCATTCATGGATCGCGCCGTCATTGAAGGCGACCCGCACCGCCTGCTCGAAGGCATGGCTATTGCTGCTTTTGCCATTGGCGCCACCAAAGCATACATCTACATCCGTGCCGAATATCCTTTGGCCATCGAACGCCTCGTAATTGCCATTCAACAAGCACGTGAGTATGGCTTGATTGGACATAATATCTTCGATTCGGGCGTTGACCTCGATTTTGTGATCAAAAAAGGGGCAGGTGCTTTTGTCTGCGGCGAAGAAACAGCCCTCATCCACAGTATCGAAG
>JADYZK010000453.1 GCA_020853175.1 Bacteroidales bacterium | reverse complement strand
TCAACATCTTCCTCTGTCATCAATGTATGAAGACGATTTAAGCTACTAGGCTTAATGTCGAATTTGATGTTCTGCTCACCATTGTCATTGTCATTATCCCAAACAAACAAATCCTCACTAAAGGCATTATAATAAACGCCTGTATGTTGACCATCATCAGATTTTTTCGTGATGTTTTTATATTCAACAGAAAGCCGAGTTTTACCAGTTGCGTTAAAAGCATAAATAAGGATGATATTTTCCCTTGTATCTTTTAACTCCTGTGCTATTTCTTTGACTGTACTCATAATTAATCTTGTATTTTCGGAAACAAACCCTGCATCAAGCCCTTTTTATGCAACTTCAATTGTTCTATTCTCTTCGCTTGTGCGGTGATGAGTGCATCTAAGGAAAGAAGACAAGAAGCAATTTTTTGTTGTTCTTTGGGATTTATAGGAATAAGGAAAGGAAATTCTTTGATTTGTTTTTGCGAAAGCATTGGAATAGCACCCATAGCTCTATTCTTTCGAACCTCGATTTGGATTCTGTCGCCAATTAATATATAGTATAAAAACCAAGCATCACAAGTGATATTTTTCAATAAAACCATACTTGGGTTAATTGTAGCTGGTCCTATTTCTCTGTCAATTATTGCACAATCGCCTAATGTTCCTCGTTGAGAAAAAATAATATCTCCAACTTCAACCATAATTTCTGGTGATTCGTAATACTTTTCCCAACTAAGATATGTTGGGTCTCTTAATTCAAGCAATTGATTTTGAATGTGCTTTCCGCCAAGTACTAATGCTCCTTCACCTTGACCTACCAAATCTTCAGTTGTGTAACCTCTATACCCTATCCTACCCTTGACCAAACAATTTTCCTCTACATACGTTTGGACCCACTCCCCATCCTCCTCAAACTCCTTAAAACGATACTTCGGCACCTTTTCACCCTCTTGCGGAAAAAGGTTTTGCATCAAGCCTTTTTTGTGGTCTTTGAGTAGCTCCAACTTTTGGCTGTGGGCGGCAATTACTTCATCTAAGGAAGAAAGACAGGATGCGATTTTTTGTTGTTCGGGTGGTATAGGTAATGGTTCATTAATTTTTTCTACCACGGAATGTGACAAATGCTTTACCGTAGTCCTTGCTGTTTTTTCTTCTATGGCTTTTAAATGAATAGATAAAAAGTATAGAAAAAATAATTCATCACCCTTTTTCTTTGTTAGTACTCTGCCTACCCTTTGATTTAAAAGAGCAGTTCCTTTGTCCCATTTAATAGGGGTAAAATCACCATCCATTCCAACAAGTACATCCCCGTCCGAAACTAAATATTTTTCATCATAAGTTTTAATGTAATGAACTATCTTATCATCAGACTTCAAATCTCTATTTTTTATCAATCGAACACCTCTTCCTTCTTCATTGAATCCTTCGGAATCAAAAGGAAAGCCAGTTTGAAAGCTCAATGCTTCTTCCAAAGGTTTCTTTTGCCATTCCCCTTCATTCTTAAACTCAGGAAAACGCAATTCGGGTATTAATGTATTTTTACTCATAAGCAGCTAATCCTGATATTTCACGCCCTTGGGCAAGTTTCTTTAATTGGGGTACCAAGTCTGCCATCAATGCCAGTTCTTTTACCCTGCGTTCTTTCCAACTCAGTTCTAATGGTTCTAAAAGGTCGGTGAGTTTTTCACCGTCAAAAATCATTCGGCTCATTATCGTTTCTACAAAGTTTTTCAAGTCTGCCGTTTGCAAACCGTGTTGGCGAGCAATATCAGCCAGTTCTTTGTTGTATTTGTCGTCTTTAAAACTGTTGTAACCTTTGCGAAGCGTTTCTACATCTTGTCCGCTGTTCCAATCCAAACTATTGATGTACTCGGTTAAATCTTCCTGCTCGTCCATCAGGTTGGCATTAGAACTCAGCAAGCTAATCACCTGTGCTTTGGTCATTTTTTGCTTGGCTGGTTTATTTTGCGTGCTGTCGGCAATCAGGTTCATGATGTAGTCGTAATCAATCACTGCAGAAGCAAAAAGTACAAATTCGAAATCTAATTGCTTCAATTCCTCTGGCGCATCATCTCCTTCTTCTTCTTGTCGTTTTTTGAATGCTTTAGCCGTTTCTAGATAGGAGCTTTTAAATTCCAGGAAAGTTTCTTTAGGTAAAATCTTATCAATGAGTTCTTTTTGCGCTGGTTCTAAATCAGTATATTGTTCTAATGCAACAAGTTGGCGTTGCACTTCTTTAAAATTTTGGACAAAGGCAATTCGTGCCGTATCACCTTTCAAATTATACACTTCTTGCGGTTCGTTCACCAAATTATGTTCCTGCATAAATACGCCTAAAGCTTCTACTGCTTTTTTGTATTTATCAATCACGACAGGTGCAGGATCAACCAACCAAATTTCTTTGGCTCGTCCGTTGTCCTCACCTGAGAATAAAGCTATGGCTTGGTTTACGGCTTCTTGTTGCGAACGGAAATCCAAAATATTGCCATAAGGCTTGGTGTCGTTCAACACTCGGTTGGTTCGAGAAAATGCCTGAATCAATCCGTGGTATTTCAGGTTTTTGTCCACATACAAGGTATTGAGGTATTTGCTGTCAAACCCTGTAAGCAACATATCTACCACTATGGTAATGTCAATTTTATTTTCGTGTGGATAGTCTTTTTTGCTGTATTTCTGGTCTTTGATGCGTCTTTGCACATCTTGGTAATACAAGTCGAAAAGATATATCTCGTGGTTTGTTCCGTATTGCTTGTTGTAATCGGCAATAATGGTAACAAGTGCCGCTTTCTTTTCTTCTGGGTTCTGTTTGTTGTCCTCTTTTTCCTGTGTTAAATCTTCCTGTATCTGTTGAATATCGCTGTTGCCTTCGGCGGGTGGAGAAAAAACACAAGCAATGTTTAGAGGCACATAATCAGGATTTTCAGCTTTTTTCTTTTTCTGGATTTCTTTGAATAGATGGTAGTATTCAATGGCGTTGTTGATAGAAGCCGTTGCCAAAACGGCATTGAACCGCCTTGAATTGGTGGCTGCATTGTGTTTGTCTAAAATGGCTTCAACGACTGCCTGTTGTGCAATTGCCTCTCCTGGCTTTGGTCCCGATAGACCATCGGCATGCGTTCCTTTCCCTTTGAAAAAATCAATGTGAAAACGCAATACATTTTTATCGTCAATGGCGTGGGTTATGGTGTAGGCGTGCAATTGCTTGTCAAAAATGTCCTGTGTGGTTTTATAGGAAGCCTCTTCGCCTTCTCT
>JADYZK010000452.1 GCA_020853175.1 Bacteroidales bacterium | reverse complement strand
GGTTGCAGCCTTAATTTTGCGAGTGATAAAAATGGAACCTCTTTCATCTACATCAACATCATTAAAAACGAACTAAAAATGCAAAAAATAACTTTTTTTACACTCATTCTTGCTTTGCTGCTCCTTCCTACACTGTATTCGTGTCAATCGCGAGGAAACATATCCCAGCACAACAGCAGAGTTGTACCCATTGACAGCACTTACATCATCACATTTTTTGAATCGCGGCCAGCATTAAAAAAGTACAAAAAGGAGTTGACTGCCATTTACCGCAATTATGATTTTATGCCCTTATGGTTGAATGAAAAAGAGGTCCGTCCGCAAGGGATGGAGCTGTACAATAAGTTTTTATCAATAGAAGACGAAGGGATTTATTCCGCTTTTCCTTACCAACCACAGCTGGTCGAAATTTTCGACACCAAGCCCAAAAAGCTTCGCAATCCAACAGAAGCCGATCTATTATTGACCTCCTTGTATCTGTATTATGTGGATGAAGTGTATCACGGATTGGATCCAAACACCACCACCACACTGGGATGGTTGTTGCCGCGCAAACAAGTTGAACCCGCGCTTTTGCTCGATACCATTATGGCTGATCAGCAATTGGTGCAAGCCGACAGTTTACTCCTGTTCAGTCAATACTACAAGCTGCGGGAGGTTTTAAAGCACTACCGTGCCATTGAACAAAAAGGAGGCTGGGCAACGATTGAAACCGAAAAAAACCAAAAACCGTTTCGCCCGCATGACAGCGCCAAAGCCATACGGCAAATCAAAGACCGCTTGTTTATAACGGGTGAGCTCGTGGCCAACAACGGAAGTGCGGTGTATGATGACGACCTAGCTGCTGCCGTAAAAAAATATCAACTCCGCAATGGTTTTATTCCCGATACCCTCATACGAATGCAACATATTGCCGCCATGAATGTGCCAGTGGCTGAGCGCATCAGAGATATTGTGGTGAATATGGAGCGATGCCGTTGGATTTCGCCTGAAATATTTGAAGCAGAGCAATTTATTTTTGTCAACATTCCGGCCTATCGCATGAACATCTTTAAAGAAGGAAAAGCAGTATTTGATTCCCCTGTGGTGGTGGGCGACCAAATGACCAAAACAGTTATTTTCGGCGGAATGATGAGCTATGTCGTATTCAGTCCCTACTGGAATTTACCTCAATCTATTATTGATAACGAAGTGATTCCTGCCATGGAAAAAGACAAAAATTATCTGAAAAAACACAATATGGAATGGAACAACGGACAGGTGCGTCAATTGCCGGGAAGAAACAACTCCTTGGGATTGGTAAAATTTATGTTTCCAAATTCCAACGACATTTACTTGCACGATTCGCCGGCCAAGAGTCTTTTTAACAAAGAAGATCGAGCAAAAAGCCACGGCTGCGTGCGCGTTGGAAAAGCAAGAGCCTTAGCACTCAACCTTTTACAAGACGACGAAAACTGGACACCACAAAAAATTGATGCCGCCATGCGGGCCGGCAAAGAAACGATCTATAGCCTTAAAAATGAAATCCCTGTTTACATCGGCTATTTTACCACCTGGGTGGATGACCAAGGGCAAGTCAACTTTTACAAAGACGTTTACAACAGAAATGAAAGATTGGCCGAATTGCTTGTGCAAGGCCACAACCATACAACCCCAAATTTAAGTCAAAGTCATGAGCTGACAAACTGAAAACGATATGAAATGAAAATGAAATGCAATAAAAACGTCTTTTAAGGGAAGTATAACAATGTGCTTAGGTAACATTTAAATGCCTGATCTTCAGGCAAACGTCAAAAAAAACGGACTGCCTCACAATTATTGATTGCAAAAGGAGTTATGTAAGAGTTCTCAAATGATTAAGAACCTTTTTTTAAACGATGAAGCAACACCTTTTCTATCTCCTTTTATTGTTCCTACCTGTTATCAATCAAGCAGGCTCCGAAAACGAAACACCTGAAACAGCCGTAAAAAACGACCTCTATACGCAATTACATCTTGACGAATACGGACTTTCAAATGAAGTTTTTCAGTTGGCGCTTATCGGCCATCACAAGCTCGAAGCACAAGGCAAGCTCGAGAATCCTAACATTTTAACCATTGTTGATTTTTCGCAGACAAGCAAAAACAAACGCCTGTATGTGATTGATTGTCGGGAGCAAAAGCTGCTGTTCAATACTTTGGTGGCACACGGCAGAAACACGGGCGATGAATATGCCAAGCATTTCTCCAACGAAACAGGAACCCTCAAAAGTAGCCTTGGTTTTTATATCACAAAAAAACACATCACAGGTTCCACTGTAGGCTACTCTTTAGTGCTCGAGGGCATTGAAAAAGGGTTTAATGACAATGCCGCGCATCGGCAAATCATTATGCACGGTGCTACTTATGCCACTGAAGATTTCATTAAAAAAAACGGGAGGTTAGGAAGAAGCTTTGGCTGCCCCAGCCTACCGCCTGATCTCATTCAGCCGGTTGTCGAAACCATTGAAAACGGTTCCTGTTTGTTTATTTATTATCCCGATCCCACTTATCTGCGCACCTCTTCCTTCCTCAGCTGATGGAACAGCACAGCCCTTATTGCGCTCAGTACTGAAGGTCGTTTTGAAAGTGATGACGCCACCCCACAACGCTTGAATATGATTTTTTATTTCCAGTAACCTTTGGTGCTCGACCTACTTCTTAGGAGAGGAGCTTTGATAATTATTTGCCTTTAGTCGAAAAGAATAGTAATTTTGACAATGATTAATCTTCATCTATCACTTAAAAAAATCATTCTATGAAAAAAATCTACTTCTTTTCTCTTTTTATGTTGTTTGGTGCCAGCTCTATTTTCGCGCAGGCCGATTTCAACACTGGTGCCATGGAAATTCTTGTAAACGAATACGGGAGAATCCGTCTTTATACTCCTGATGATGTTCGCCATCTGCAACGCGCCTCCATCCTTGTTGGAACAAGTGAAACAGCTGTTTTTGACTATACCAACGACGCTGAAATACACGATTCCACCTATTTGGTTGAAACTCCGCTTTGGGGTGATTTTCAGATCAACGGCAATTATGACAACACCTATTCCAATCTTCCTCCAAATGTGATTGTGAACTTGAGCGCTTATGGCTGGACCAATAAAGCCTTCACCGTCTTAAAATTCAATGTCACCAACACCGATGCTGCTGCTGTGAATGCTACTATCGGCTTGGACATCATTCCCGAAATTCAGGGTGAATATGGCTTTGATACCACCACCTACAACAGCACCACAAATGTCACCCGTTTTCACCGCGGCGCAGGTACAAATATGGGCATGAAACTGCTTTCGGCCAACCTCTCGTCACTGCAAACTTTTGAATGGTTCGACGGTTACAACACTGATGCCTATTATTGGGGGAAAATGACTGCAGGAGCCATGATGCCTCAGTACATCTCTAACACCCTTGATGGCGGTGTTACCATTTCTGCGCAAGCACCTGTTAGTATAAGTCCTGGTCAATCATTTGATGTTTATTATGCCTTCTCTTTAGGAGCTGACGAAGCCGCAATGATGGCTGCTTTGGCCGAAGCCGAACAGAAATACTTTGATTTGTTTACCTCGGTAAGCGAAATCAACCCCGACAAAAATGCCCTTCGCTTGGGCAATAACGTTCCCAATCCGTTTGCAGGATCAACAAAAATCAGTTTTCAATTGCCTGCTGATGGCTTAGTAAGCTTAAAAGTGTACAACCAAATGGGCAGCGAAGTAGCCACCCTTGTCAATGGCGATATGCTGAAAGGCAGTCACAGCATTGATTTTAACGCTACCGGATTGGCACAAGGAGTTTATTTTTACACCCTCAATGCCAACGGACAATTGATGAGCAACCGCATGGTGATCACTGAATAAAATTCACAACCACTTAGACAAAAAAAAAGACGGCCTCTAATGAGATCGTCTTTTTTTTGTTTTCATCTTGACGTTAAATCACGCCCAACGCCTTGCCCACTTTGGTGAAGGCAGCAATGGCTTTGTTGAGGTGCTCCATTTCGTGTGCAGCTGAAATCTGCACCCTGATTCGGGCTTGT
>JADYZK010000451.1 GCA_020853175.1 Bacteroidales bacterium | reverse complement strand
GGTTCGTGGGCATACGCGGTGATTGCGGTGGCAGCACTTAGCACAATGTTGAGTACAACAATTACCGTTACAGATATTTATCCACGAACGATGGCTATGAGCATGAAGCTTCTTTTTCCCGCAAAGGACAAGCAATTCATTTTATCGAAATATCTCTTTTGGCTGGTGGTTTTATCTTTAGGCGTTGTTTTGCTCATTTGGTTTTCAGGCAGCAGTATGCGGTTGATGGTTGATTTTGCTACCAGTGTTTCGTTTGTAACGGCACCCATTTTGGCTTTCCTCAACTACAAGGTCATCATGTCGCCTGCCATTGACAAAGCCTTTCAACCACCTTTATATTTGCGTATTTGGAGCTGGATCGGCATTGTATTTTTAACTGTTTTCACCCTGATTTATATTTACAGTTTGATTTTCATCCAATAATTGGCCATTACAGCCACTCGTGCATTAGAAGTTGATGATGAAAATCGAATTTTATTCATCAAATATTTAAAGAATTTTTTTGACAAACCTAATGCGTAAATCGGGCGTTAACCGATCTAAAAATTAATGATAAACTCTGTGAGGTTTTGATCGGGTTTTAGGTTGAGTTTCTTTCTCAAACGATAGCGTTTTTCTTCAATGCCGCGGATAGAAATATTGAGAAGCGGAGCTATTTCCTTGGAGGTAAGATTCATACGTAAATAAGCACACAACCTAAAATCGCTTGGGGTCAGCTCATCAAATTCTTGCTTCAATCTTTTAAAAAAGTTTTCATGGGCTCGATCAAAGAGGTATTCAAACATTTCCCAATCGTGTTCGCTGTTGATGCTATTATCAATCAATTTGTTGATACGAGTAAAGAATTTTGCAGGCAAACGACTTCCCAGCTCTTCTTTTTGATGGTCAATTTCGTTTCGGATCTCAATTAGAATTTCATTCTTTTTGATGATGGACATGGTGTTTTTTGCCAGCTCCATATTTTTCATGGTAATTTCTGAGTGCAGTTTATCGTTGGTGATTTTAATTAATTCGGCTTCAGCTTGAGAACTTTTCGCCTTCATCAGCTCATTTTCTTTTTTCAATGCCCTTTCGTTTTTTACCCATTGTCGCCTCCTATAATTATATATCAACAGGATAATGAACACAATAGTTAAAACGAAGTAAGCAACATACGCCGTCCATGAAAGGTACCAAGGGGGCAAAATGGTAAAGGTCGAAAGACTTTCGTTGGTGGGCATTCCATGGGCTGTAAGTCCGCGAACGCGAAAAATATATTGACCAGGTGGCAAGCGCGTGTAGGTTACGCTGGTGGCGGTGTTCCAATTCGACCATTTTTTTTCCAATCCTTCGAGGTAAGATTGGTAATAAGCCGGACGACCGGCATGATCGGGCAAAGCAAATTGTAAGCTTACATTGTTGTAACGATCAGCGATTGAAATCTTTGCAGCTTTATCGTTAAATAAACTATGCTTCTTATCGCCTGATGACTGAAGAAAAGTCAACACTTTAATATGGGGTGAATGATCGAGCTCTTTCAGTTGACTGAGCCGATTGAGGTCGAGGATAGAAAAGCCGTCTTCGAGGCAAAACAACAGACGATTTTGATCCAATGTAATGATATTTTCCCAAAGGTTCACCATGTTGAGGCCATACATTTCGGGTATCAGCCGAAGGATGAGTTTGGCTCGGTCGTATCGAATTTCAAATAACCCGATCTCATCTTTTTTAATGAACCAATACGCGTTTACGCCAAAGGGGATGATGGTTTCGGCATCGGCAAAGTCATTGAGCTGCCCGTTGATGGTGTCCCAAGGCGAAAAGCGTTCGGAAAGCGCATCCCACTGATAAAGTTGTTGACCGGATGGAATGACGACGCGGTTGTCCACCTTAAAAACACGGTTGGTTGCGAACGGGATGCCATCATCCACTCCAATGGGTTTTGAAAAAATAATCGAATCGAACAACGGATCAGCTTTCAGCAAATAAAGGCCGGTAATGCTGTGGCCTACAATCATATTGCCCAAATGATCCAACTCCAAAAACCGACTTGGCACATTAAAACCCGGCAAACGCCGCGTCTGTGTCCAATACCCTTCGCGACGTTTAAAAACATTGATAAGATTATAGGTGCTTTGTAACATAATTTCTTCATCACCCAATCGGTAAGGCTTTAAATTGTAGGCACCTGTTGTTCCACTTACGTTTATAAGTGTCTTATCTTTAATGACATAAGATCCATCATTGAGTCCACAATACAACTCATCATTGATAACTTTCAAAAACCAAACCTGACCTTGAGAACCAGGAATAACACCTTGATTGGATAAAATACCTTTGACATCGGGCTCGTAACAAAAAACCCCTTGATTGGTTCCTACATATAATTTATTATTGTAAGAGGCTGCTGTATAAACACTTCCGATTTCGTTGTCGGTATAATTGGTGATGGGCGAATGGAACCAAATGAAGTCAAATCCTTGGTCGAGGGCAGCCCATAAATTGGACTCTTCATCGGCCAAAAGCGACATGACACTGTTGTTCTGAAGCCCATTGCCGGTATGGATATGCTCTATTAAACGGCCATTCAAAT
>JADYZK010000450.1 GCA_020853175.1 Bacteroidales bacterium | reverse complement strand
TCAACGAGATACATAATGGTGCCGACAATGGTAACGATAATCAGCACTGCGCCAAAAAAAACAAGGATTTTCTCCCGAGAGTTTTTGAGGGCTTGCAACAAAAACAAACTCGCAGAGGTGTAGCTCACCAATTTCATGATGCGAAAAACACGCAAGAGGCGCAACACCCTGATGATGATTAAAAACTGACTGCCGACCAAAAAGATACTGAGGTAGGTGGGAATGATCGAAAGCAGGTCAATGATACCGTAAAAGCTGAGCAGATAGGCTCTTTTATTGGGAACGACAATGATGCGAATGATGTATTCAATCGTAAAAATGATAGTTAAAAGCCATTCTGCGAGCAACAACCAAAAACGATACTGGGTATGAATTTTTTGGGTGCTATCCACAAATACAACCAAAACGCTGGTTAAAATGAGTACTAAAAGTATTTCGTCAAACAAGCGACCGGCGCGGGTATGGTGATGAAAAATGATCTCATACCACTTCCGTTTCCAGCTTAGTTCATCGGTTTTATTTGAATCCATGCTAAGTTTTTAGTGTTTCGCTGTCAAAAATACGGAAAAGGCTGCTTACTTACACCCAAACCAAAAAGAGCAAAGTCAAACCGTACCGGGTCGCTGGCATCAAGCACTTTCAGTTGTTGCGTGAGCTCAACGGCGGCTTGCCAATCGTTTTGTGGCCGCAAAAGCAACCCTGTTTTGCGTGCGGTGTTGCCACTATGCACATCCAGCGGGCAAATAAGCTGTGAGGGAGAAATGCCATGCCACAAGCCAAAATCAACGCCGAAGTTGTCGTTGCGCACCATCCAACGCAAAAACATATTGATGCGTTTGGCTGCCGAGCCTTTTGAAGGACGGGCCAAATGCTTTTCAGTTCGGGGCAAATGCGTTTGTGAAAAAACGGTTTCAGAAAGGCGTTCAATGGCACGAAATGCGCCGCCTTCAGCAAAACCTCGGGTAAAAAGGGCTTCTAAACCTCCTTCATGGGCATAAATATGTTTCAAGCCCGTGAGAAGGGTCATCGCATCAACGCCATTTAAAGTGCGGTGCTTGAAGGAGTCAACTTTTAGGAAATCTTTTTCGTCCGCTTGTGTAACAAACTGATAGGGAGCATTGTCCATCCGCTGCATCAGCTCCTTGCCTTTGTTGATGATGGTGATGCGTTGGCCCCACGACATAATGGCGGTGAGCAAGCCAGCAATCTCTATGTCTTCTTTTTTGCTGAATTGATGAGGTATGCTGATGGGATCGTCGGCAATAAAGTCGGGTTGATTATAGTGTAAATAATAGGTTTCCAAGAGGTTGACTAACTGCACATTCATGATGCAAAGCAATAAAAAAAAGCCTTCGCTTTGAACAAGGAAGGCTTTTAAATAGCAAATCGTTTGTGTTTATGCTTTTAGAACAGCATTTTTCATTCCCACTTGCAAAGCATCTTCATTGATGGGGATGAGTTTATGGTAGCGTTCGGGCAGCGACTTGATAAGTCCTTTAATCACATTTTCGATCTTCACAATCGGCTTAATACTCAGATAAGCACCGAGAATCACCATATTGAAAATTTTAGGATTTCCCATTTCAGAGGCCAGCCGTGCACCTTCAATTTGATAGATGGTGATGTCCTTACGTTCCGGATGACGGGAAATTCCGTTGGGATCGTAGAGGAGAACACCACCGGGCTTCACCGATTTTTCAAACTTATCCATGGATTGTTGGTTGAGAATGATGGCACTGTCGAAAACATTCAAAACAGGTGAACTGATGCGTTCATCACTCACAATTACTACAACATTGGCGGTTCCTCCGCGCATCTCAGGGCCGTAAGAAGGCATCCAGCTCACTTCCTGATCTTGCATAATACCGCTATAAGCCAATATTTTACCCATCGAAAGTACGCCTTGTCCGCCAAATCCGGCAATGATCATTTCTTCAGTCATTGTATCAATTTTTTTCTGTTTTTACTTATTTACCAACTGACCTTCAACCTTAATGTCGCCTAAAGGATAAAAAGGAAACATATTTTCTTCCATCCACTTGTTGGAGTCATTCGGCGTCATTTTCCAGCCTGAATTGCAGTTGGAAACAATCTCCACAAAAGAAACCCCTCCAATGCCATCGCGTTGGTTTTCAAAAGCTTTTTTGATGGATTTTTTTGCTTTACGCACTGCCGAAGGCGTGTGAACCGCTTGACGCGTAACGAAATACGTACCCGGCAGCTGTGCAATCAACTCAGTTATCTTTAATGGATTACCCATTGTTTCTACCTCTCTGCCATAAGGCGAAGTGGATGAAATCATCCCCGGAAGGGTCGTAGGTGCCATTTGGCCGCCTGTCATTCCATAGATGCCGTTATTCACAAAAATGATAACAATTTTCTCGCCTCTGTTGCAAGCGTGAATGGTTTCTGCTGTGCCAATGGCAGCCAAGTCGCCATCACCTTGATAAGTAAAAACGATTTTATCTGGCCAAACCCTTTTGATGCCGGTAGCCACAGCAGGAGCGCGTCCGTGGGCAGCTTGGGTCAT
>JADYZK010000449.1 GCA_020853175.1 Bacteroidales bacterium | reverse complement strand
CAGCTGTGATTCCTAAATGGGTAAAACAACTTATCCAGCACGAGAGCCCCATCATCAATGGCGATGGTGAATACAGTCGCGATTTCACCTATATCGCTAATGTAGTTCAAGCCAATCTGTTGGCAGCTACTGTTGACAACCCGGCGGCCGTGAACCAAGTTTATAACGTAGCTTATGGCGACAGAACCACTTTAAACGAGTTGGCGGAATGGCTTAGAGAGATTTTGGCCACTTATGATCCAGAGATTGCACAAGTTAAAATTCTTCATGGCGATTTTCGCAAAGGCGACATTCCACATTCTTTGGCATCGGTTGACAAAGCCAAAAAGTTGTTGGGTTACGACCCTAAATATAGCCTGAAAGCCGGATTGGTAGAAGCTTGTAAGTGGTATTACCAAAATCTTTAACCTACTAAGCTAAAGCATTTTCTTAGGTTATAACACCATAACCCATAGCGATAGTTTTGTCGTCAATCATTTTTGATTTACCTTTGTTGCTTTAAGAAAATGTACCTCTACTATGGATCATCCACAATCATCAAAAACGATACCTTCGCCCAACTCTTCGCGCTGGCTGTATATCATTTTGGCCTTTTTTGCCCTCATCATCATTGCCCTTTCCATTTGGCTCATCTCAGCCAAATCAAGTTTGCGCGTACTTCAAGAAGAGAAAAATTCACAAAGAGAACTGCTTCAACGTGAGGTAGATAGCTTGATTGATGTGCACACTCGCACCAAAGCCTCTTACGGTCAAATGGCCGATTCGATGATGATAAAAGACAGCATTATCATGGCCAATGCAGCCGAAATTAAGGTGCTACTCAACGACCAATGGGAATATTATAAGGTCAAGAAAAAACTTGAGCGACTGCAAGTCATTTCGCAAGTTTACGTCAGGCAGATGGATTCTCTTTACAGCGTGAACAAAGAACTGACCGAGGAAAACGAACGCATCCGCGAAGAAGTGGTGACAGAACGTAAACGCTTTAAAGAACTCACCAAACAACAAACTGAACTCACCGGAAAAGTAGAAGAAGCTGCCGTGTTCAGAACTTTCAACGTAGATGTTCAAGGTGTGCGCCAAAGAGGCAATAGAGGCGAGGCCGAAACCGACAAGGCCGGAAAAGTGGAAAGGATTAAAATTTGCTTTACGCTGGCCGAAAACAGCCTGATTCAAGCCGGAAACAAAAATATTTTTATCCGTATTGCTGCACCCGATTCAAAGATTTTGGTGAAAAGCCGCGACGATGCTTATTCCTTCATCTTTAAAGGTGAGCGCCTTCAATATTCAATTATGGAAGTAGTGGATTACAACAACAGCGACCATTCCGTTTGCGTGTATTGGGACAAACGTGAAACGCAAGACCTGAAACCCGGTTTGTATTATGTTGATATTTACGAAGGTGACAACCAAATTGGAGAAGCCAATTTAATGTTGAGATAAAGGACGATTTTTAATAAAAAATAGTGTTTCAACGCCTTTTAAAATCAATTTAAAAGGCGTTGAACGATTTATCACCAACCGTCTTGGGCTGTGCGAAGGATAATCTCGTCTTGAAGGTCGGTGCCCAGATCGTTGAAATAGTCGGAGTAGCCTGCCACACGAACAATCAAATCCCTATGCATCTCAGGATGCTTTTGGGCATCGCGCAAGGTGGAGGCATTCACCACATTGAACTGAATATGATGACCATTGAGCCTGAAGTAAGTTCTTACCAATGCCGTTAAGTTGCTTATGGCTACCTCACCATCGAAAAACTCAGGCGTAAATTTCTGGTTCAATAAAGTTCCGCCGGTGCGTAGGTGGTCAATTTTGGCCGCCGATTGCAACACGGCCACAGGCCCGTTGGTGTCGGCACCTTGCACAGGACTTATACCTTCGCTCAAAGGTTTGCCTGCCAATCGGCCATCGGGCATGGCCCCCGTAACACTTCCAAAATACACATGCGAGGTGGTGGGCAACAAATTAATACGAAACACCCCGCCTCTGTAGCTGGGTTTGCCATTCACGGCAGCATAAAAACTTTCGAAAACGTTCAGCGCATGTTGGTCGGCCTGTTCGTTGTTGTTGCCCCACTTCGGACTTTCGTAAATGAAACGCTGCTGCCAATCCAGAGTCCCCTCAAAGTTGGTTTGCAATACACCCAATAAGCTGTTGAAATTGATCTTCTTTTCGTCAAAAACCCATTTTTTAATAGACGACAAGCTGTCGGTGATGCTTCCCAAACCCACGCCCTGCACGTAACTGGTGTTGTATCGCGCGCCACCGGCGTTGTAGTCTTTGGCGTTGGCAATACAATCGTTGATCAACAACGACAAAAAGGGGGCAGGCATGGCATCGGCAAAACATTTTTCAATGGCATTGTTGCCGGTTAGTTTGATGTTGATAAAATGATTTAACTGCTGTTCAAAAGCCTCATAAAATGCTTCAAAAGAAACAAATGTTGAAACCTCGCCTGTTTTCAAGCCGATTTGCATTTGTGTGCGGGCATCAAAACCATTGTTCATCGTCAACTCCAGCACTTTATTGAGGTTAAAATATCCCGACAAGGTATAAGCTTCGGTGCCAAAAGCTCCCGTTTCGACACATCCGCTGGCGCCTCCATTGCGGGCGTCTTCAATGCTTTTTCCTTGGGCCAACAACTCTTTAATGATGGCGTCGGTGTTAAAAAAAGAGGGTTGACCAAAGCCTGTTTTGGTGATTTTAAGTGCTCGTTTCACAAAATCATCGGGGTTTTTTCTGCTAATTTGTACCATTGAGCTGGGTTGCAGCAACCGCATCTCTTCAATCACATCAAGGATGAGAAAGCTCAGTTCGTTCACCGCATCATCACCTTCCTCGGTAAGACCACCAAGGTTAATCAAAGCAAAATCTGTGTACGTATTGCTTTCCAAAGCAGTAACACCCACTTTGGGCGGCGCCGGATGGTTGTTAAATTTCACCCAGAAAGCCTGAAGCAATTCAGCCGCCCATGCCTCGGTGAGCGTGCCTGCCGTTAGTTCTTTTTGATAAAAAGGATAAAGATGTTGATCGAGACGACCCGGATTGAACGAATCCCAAGGGTTTAACTCGGTAATGACGCCCACATGGATAAACCAATAATGTTGCAAAGCCTCGTGAAAAGTTTCCGGAGCATGTGCCGGAACACGTTCGCAGACCTTGATCATATCGAGCAGTTCGTTTTTGCGTTGCTCGGTTGTGGACTGTGACAGCAGTACTTTAAGTTGTTCCACATGACGTTGAGCAAAAACGATCAAGGCTTGGGCTGTTTTTTCCATCGCTTCAAGCTCATCTAATTGATCAACAGATGTGTGTGGAAGAGTAAATTTTACCGCTTGAATTTCGGCCATAAAATCCAACATTCCTGTGCGAAAAACATCCTTTCCGGCAACGGTGTGGCCAGGTGCCCGCTGCTCTTGAAATTCGGTAAAAACACCCGCCGCATAAGCTGTTTTCCATTCCTGCGGAAGGACGTTGAAAATGCGATCACGCTGCGTTTTACCTTCCCAAAAAGGAATAATTTGTTCCTGATAAATTGTTTTCACGGCTTCGTCAACACTGTAAGAAACCTTAGGTCGCTGATGCAACATTTCAAGATCGTGGATGGTGTGCAGCGAAATCTCAGGATAGGTAGGCGTGGCCTTGGGTGCAGGACCGCGTTCGCCCACAATCAGCTCATCCTTACCGATATATATTGACTTGTTGCGCAAAATATACGCAAACGAACCGGCCCGCTGAAGAGGAATGGAGAGGGTTGCAGTTGTGGGCTGACGGTAAAATTCTGTCAACAAAACTGCCCGTTCAGCCGAAATAGTGTTGACGGCATTGCGGCTTTCTTTTCTAAGTTGTTGAATTCTTTGACTTAACATAACCCTTTTTTTAATGTTTAAAAAACTATCCGCCAATAGTAACTTTGGCAGCCAACCCACTGAAAAAATCCTTTATCCTTTCACTTTTCAAGCGATCGTAATTTCCGATATTTTGAAATTCATACTCCTTTCCCAAACGTTCATACTTGCTTTTTCCAATGTGATGGAAGGGAAGCAAATCAATCCGTTCAACAGATCGAAGGTTGCGTAAAATGGCATACAAGCCTTCTAGATTTTGGGTGGTATCTGTTGTTTCAGGGATGAGCGGAATACGAATAAAATAACGTTGTTTGCTCTTGTCGAGTCCACGCAAGTTATTAAGGATAAGGCTATTGCTTTGTCCAACATGATGCTGATGATTAAAATCGTCGGCAAGTTTGAGGTCAAACAACACCAAATCGGCTTCCCGCGAAACACTGTTAAAGATTTCCGGGTTAGCAAAGCCAGAAGTATCGAGAGCGGAATGAATGCCCATCTTTTTTGCAGCTTTCAGTAAAAAAAGCGTGAATGTAGGCTGCATCAACGGTTCGCCACCGGAAAGGGTAATGCCACCACCCGATTCCTCGAAAAAAGGCATATCGTCCTTAGAACGGCGAAGGATTTCGGAAGAATCAATGGTGTAGCCAATGGTTTGGGTACATTCTATCGTCATATCACCTATCCTTTTATAGGTTTTTGCCATTTCCGGAAAAGACTGTTGGCTCTCGGGATTGTGGCACCAACTGCAACGTAAGGGGCATCCTTTCATGAAAACCGTAGTACGAATGCCAGGTCCATCGTGAACGGAAAAACTGCGAATATCAAAAACAAGGCCTTTCATGGCGAATTTTTAGCGTAAATAAATTGAAGGTTGAAGGAAATAAAATTGCTCAGCAAATCCAGCAGGCAAAAAGCTTTTTGCCGTTGAGATGGTAAAGATTTGAAATGATGAAAGTTAACATTTGAGCCATATTTGCAGCAAATATATCCAATTATTGTTTCAAAGTTGCGGCTCAATGGAAATCAACAAAAAAAATGCTGCCCACATCTCTCGGAGGGCCATCATAAAGATTCACCCATTCCAGTTGTTGTTGATTCAAGGCTCTTTTAATCGCCTTGGCTTCGTTGAGATCATCTAAATTTCCACAAAAATAAACCTTCTTGCCAAAGCGTCCAAAGCAGCCTCCCACAAAGCCATTGTGAAAACCCGGCAGTTGTATTTGCCGCGATTCAACCCACACCACCTCCATATTTAATTTCTGCAACCGATTGTAAATATCCGCGTCGCCGGTGATAAAACAATCGGCACTCAATGGAAAAAGGTTGCAGCGGGTATAGCCTTGTTGGGTGTGCAAGTGTTTGGATGTAGGCATTGTGGACAACACAACCGGATCGGTGATTTTGAGGTGATGAATCAACATTTTTTCGGTAACCACAGCATTAAAAGCTGCCGTTTGCGGATAAGCTGAACCCGGAGACGAACTGCCATAAATAGGTTCAATGCCGGCATTTTTGAGCTTTTCTTTCCACGATAGTGGAATGTTTGGACTTGCTATCAGCTTTCCGTTGCTTTCGCAAAAAAAGATGTCAGGATGTGCTGCAATGGCTTCATATATTGGCTTCTGCGGTTCGAGCCACAGCACATCACCTTCCAACATCAGCCTTTTTTTGGCAGTTTGAGGCATTCGGCTATCGGCGATAATCAACATTTAACACCCTTGGATATAAAATTCGTGGCCTTCCAATTGTGGATCCGCCTTAAAAAACACCTTCTGATAGCGATCCAGCAGCTTTTTTTTGTTGATTGCTTCGTGACCAACCGCAAAATTCAGTTCTTTTGAAGCTGTAAATATTATAACACCCTCACTTGTAGGCCATTCAGCAAATTCATTGAATTGTTTACCCCATATTGCTGACAACACCAAGGCCTTAAACGAAGGGTGATAAGGGCCTGCCAAGAGGCCGCCGCCGCCCAACTTCTCCGAAGCGTGTAGGCCGGTGCGAAGCACCACAACGCCTGCCTTTTCAAACAAAAGATATAAAGCTGCCGACCATTCAACAGCTTCACTCAAACTAAGCGGCACATAATCGCCTTGGCGATAAAGCTGTTCCAAAGCGGTGTCGTGCAATACCAAGCAAGGATAGATACGGGTTTCGTGCGCACCGGCATCAATAATTTGTTGCGCGGTATGGCTTGCCTTTTCAAAATCGTCGGCAGGCAAGCCAATCATCATCTGCAATCCCAGGCGAAAACCGTGTTCCAAAATAAGTTGCGAAGCCGCTATGACATCGGCCACGCTATGCCCTCTTCCACTTTTTTGCAACACCTCATCATCCAACGACTGCGCTCCTAACTCAATAGTTTTTACACCTTGCGTTTTTAAAAATTCCAACGTTTTTGT
>JADYZK010000448.1 GCA_020853175.1 Bacteroidales bacterium | reverse complement strand
TGCCTCCCAAAACCTTGGAAAGGCGATGCAAAACTTAGGGTTACACCATCCAAATTACAGCGTTTTAGCCAACGTGGTGGATACAGATTTGTTTCAAACAATTAATAATGAGCGACTAAACTTCCGCTTCGTTCACATCAGCTGTTTTGAAGACCGATCTAAAAACATCAGCGGTCTGTTGCGGGTGATGGCCGAATTAAAGAAAATACGCAATGATTTTGAATTTGTTATGATTGGCGAAGGCATTGATGATGCATTGATTCGCATAACTGCCCATCAACTCGGCCTTCGAGCCCCCGAATTGCGTTTTACAGGAATGTTGCAAGGCAAAACGTTGGCTGCTACTTTAGCCGATGCCGATGCGTTGGTGCTTTTTAGTAATTACGAAAACCTTCCTGTGGTGATTCCCGAAGCCATGTCGTGCAGCTTGCCGGTGATTGCAACCCAAGTGGGCGGTATATCCGAAGTTGTAAATGCCGAAAATGGTTTGTTGGTTGCCCCCGGCGATGAAGTTGCTTTATTGGAAGCACTTCAAAAAATGATGTTGATAAAACCCACTTTCGACAAGCAAATCATCCGAAGCGCTGTTGTCAATCACAACAGCAAAAAGGCGGTGGCTGAATTTCTGTGGAAGCTGTATAACAACACTTTAACCTCTTAATATCATTCGGGAAGCCGAAATGTCATCATCGGAATTCCAAGGTTAAAGAAATCGTCTTTCCCAACTTTATCCTTAAAAATATAGTCGAGCCATGTCCGCTTATGGGCAATGAATGCAGCCATACTGACATGATGTTGTTCGCAAAAAAGCTTCATTGCCTCACCCGCAGAACTGGTTCTGATCAATTCAAAACGAATCTGGTGCTTTGCCTCTTCCAATTTAAATGCTTGTCGCAGCTCCTCCATCATCAGAAAAGCTTTGTTGTCGTTGTCATCGAGCACAAAATGCACTACGTGGATTACCGGCTGATAAAGTGAAGTCAAATCCATTAACTGGTTCAGGGTCAAAACTTCAAACTGACTAAAATTGGTAGCATACATGATTTGGTTGCCGGGAGTCCATTGGTAGCCCACAGGGATGGCCAACACCGGAACAGTAACTTTTGCCATAATACTTTTGGCGATGCTGCCCTCCAAAAAACCTTTGTGTCCTTTGCCCGAAGTGCCCATCAGGATAAGATCGGGCTTTTCATTTTCAGTTAAAACAAGCAATTCCTGCTCAGGATCGCCGCCTTTAAGTATGGTGGTGATTGTAATTCCGGTAATTTTTCGTGAAACAAATTCATCCTCCAATATTTTCCTTTTTTCAGTCATGAAAATCTCAGCCTGTTTTTCCATCTCAGCAAGGAGTTCCCTATTGAAAAATGTATCCGCATCAAGGCCTCCCGGAAAACTACTGTCGCCCATCAAAATTTGATCCATGTAGGCATGAAACAAAAGAATCTCCCCGCCAGTAACTTTCATCAAATCAATGGCATAAGGAAAAAGCATGGTGTTCTCTTCACTGAAATCGGTTGAAAGGATTATTTTCATGGCAATGGGTGGTTTAATGATTATGGGGTGTAAAGTTACACTACTTCAAAAGTTAAAACAAATAAAAAGCTGCTGAAACCAAAAATTAGAGTTAATCCCATTCTTCGATTGCATACTACATCATCTCTACAAACGAAAAACAAAGCTAGTAAAATCAATGGTTTAACAAAAAAACGTGTATGTAAACCCATTTAGATTGCATTAAAAATGATACTTTTGAGCCATCAATCTATTTTGATTGAAAAACAATTAATATTTGCTGGCATGATTGCACTAATTGTTTTGGTTGTCTTTTCGGCAATTGGTATCGGTGCTCTTGTTCATGCAGTTCGAAATGCGCCTTACGCTAGGGAGCACGAAGATTGCAGCTTTAAGGAGTAAAGCTAAGCTGAAAAGCAATCTATGATGGAAAGAAAAAAGGCTGAATCAATGATTCAGCCTTTTTTTTAATGGCATCCACAACCTCCGCCGGCATGTTCGTGCTGGTGCTGGTGGTGATGATCATCATGGTCGTTGCAACCACAACCCCCACTTGATTTTTCGTGACTATGTCCGCCGCCGCCACAGCAACTGTCTTCGGAGCTACCGCATCCACATCCTGAAGCAACAGGGTTTAGCTCTTCTTGGGTTGCTTCGCGAACGTTCACAATTTCACCCATTGCAAAAAGACTTTTACCTGCCAACGGATGGTTAAAATCCATTGATACAGACGATTCGCTGACGGCAACCACCCGTCCATCGAAGGGATTACCTTCGCCATCCATCATTGGGATTGTATTGCCCACAACCAAAGTATCGGGTTTTATTTCGCCATTTACCATGAAAACACTCTTGGGCACTTCCATCAACAACTCGCTGTTATAGTCGCCAAACGACTCTTCAGGAGTTAATAAAAACTCAAATGCATCGCCCGAACGCAGCCCGATGAGTTTGTCCTCGAAGCTCCGCAGCAACCTTCCGGTACCAAAAATCATGGTTCGCGGTTGCGAAAAATCAGCTTTTTCAAGGAGTTCACCAGCCTCATTTTCAACATGTATGACGTAGGATATTACGCCAACTCTATTTTTTTCTATTCTCATTTTTTTATAATTAGTGATCCGAATAAAAGGACTGCACCAAACAGCCACGGCGCAAAATTACTATAAAACTTTTATTTAGAATGGTTATAAATATCAAAGATGTGCATATTCAACAAAACAAACGCTGGCGTACGTGCAGGCACATCTTGTTTTAAAATTTCGATAAATATGCTTGCAAACTATCCTCAGACTCGAGGTCTAATTTTTTTCTTAGCCGATAGCGCGCCATATCAATGCTTTTCGGGTTTTGAAAAGTGATTGTAGCAATTTCTTTGGTGCTCAAATTAAGTTTCAAAAACGCACATAACTTCTGTTCTTTGCCTTTAATGTCGGGATGTGCCTGACGGAGGTTTTTATAAAAATCTACATGCACCTCGTTGAAACTTTTTTCAAACTCAACCCAAATATTGTCGTTGAT